>JBJHBX010000279.1:0-4519 GCA_050485725.1 Gemmatimonadales bacterium
CTCGGCAACCTGTCGCGCATCGCGGGGATCGAGGAGATCGCGGAGGATGCCGATGCCCAGGTCATGGTCCGGCACCTGCTGGCCGCGAACGAGCACCTGGTCCGCGACCTCGTGCGGGCCCGGGACCTGGCGGCGGAGCACGGAGATGCCGAGACGGAAGACATGATGATTGCCCGGATCCAGGTGCACGAGAAGACGATCTGGATGCTCCGGAGCTTCCTGGCCTGACCGCGCCCGGGTTCGTCCCGAGAGGTCACCCGGCCACGAAGGGCGGGTCGCCCCCCGCACCCAACCGGTAGATCACGACCCGGCGCTCGGGGCGCTCCATCGTCCAGCCGAACCGTGCCGCGATCCAGCCGAAGGTCCGCTCGCGGTAGAACGACACGTGGGTCGGGTCGCGGAGGTAGTACCAGTTCGCGGGCGGTCCGCCCTCGGGCACCGGGTCGGTCATGATCCCGAGCCAGCCACCGGGGCGCAGGAGCCCCGCGAGCCGCTCGAACTCGAAGCCCGGCTCGAAGAAGTGCTCCACCGTTTCCGTTGCGGTCACGAAGTCGTAGGGGCCCGCCTCGAGGGGGGCCGGGTCCGGCGCGAAGAAGGGATCCCAGTCCGCGGTGGGAAAGCCCCGCTCCGTCATCATGCGCGAAAGGGTCGGCCCGGGCCCGGATCCGTAGTCGAGCCCCCGCGCGCCCGGCGGGAGCCGCGCCGCGAGCGGTCCGGCGAGCCGGTCCAGGAAGGCCCGGTACCGGGGGTCCGAGGGGTCGTTCTCGTGGGTGGCGTAGCGGTCCCGCTCGGCCGAGGCGCCCAGCCGCGTGCCGGGGTGCGCGAAGATGAGTCCGCACCCGGGGCAGTCGAGGAGTGCGCGGCCGCCGACGTCCGGAAGGGGCGCAGGCGCCGGATGACGGCATAGGGGGCAGGGTTCGGGCGGGGCGGCCATGCCGGAAGTTGTCCGGCCGGGCGCCGGCGCGCCAAGCCCCCCCTTTCCCTCAGCACGTTCGGCAGCAGGGCTCGACCCGGGGGCGGCATTGCCCCCCTCCACGCCCGCCCGCCATGTTCCGTGGACCCATCCGCCCTCCCCCTGCCTCGGCACGCCATGCCCCGCATCGCGCCTCGCGCACATCGCACCGCCGTCCTCCTCGCCCTTGCCCTCGCGGCCTCGTGCACCGCCGTCGGACCGGCCTCGCCCCCGGCGCCCGGCCCCGCCGCCGTCCCGGCACCGCACCTCGTGCCGCTGGACCGCCTGGACGCCGCCGCGGAGCGCTGGGTCGAAGCGACCCTCGCATCGCTTTCGCTCGAGGAGCGGGTGGGGCAGCTCGTCTACCCCTGGATCTCGGGCGCCTACTGGTCCGACGACGACCCCGAGTTCGAGGAGGCGCTCCGCTGGGTCGAGGTCGACGGGGTGGGAGGCGTGGTCATCAGCATCGGCACGCCCCTGGCCTATGCCGCGAAGCTGAACGCCCTCCAGGCACGGGCCCGGGTACCCCTTCTCGTGACCTCGGACTTCGAGAACGGGGGGCCGGGCATGCGCATCGCGCACCTCTATGCCCTTCCGACCCTGCTCCCCGCGGGGGGCGGTACGAGCTTTCCGCCGACCATGGCCTTCGGTGCCGTGGGTGAGCCCGCGCTCGTCGAGCGCTTCGCCGAGGCCACCGCCCGGGAGGCCCGCGCCGTCGGCGTGCACGTGGTCTTCGCCCCGGTCCTCGACGTGAACTCGAACCCCGAGAACCCGATCATCAACACGCGGGCCTTCGGCGAGGACCCGGAGCGCGTGGGCGAAATGGGGCGGGCCTTCGTGCGCGGGCTCCGGACCGGCGGCGCCCTCGGCGTCGGGAAGCACTTTCCCGGGCACGGCGACACCCGGGTCGACTCTCACCTGACCCTCCCCGAGGTGGATGCGGACCGGGCCCGCCTCGACGCGGTGGAGTTCGTACCCTTCCGGGCGGCCATCGACGAGGGGGTCGACGGGATCATGACCGCCCACGTGTCGATGCCCGGCGTGCTGGGCCCCGGGGCGCCACCCGCCACCCTCTCGCCGGTCTTCATGACCGACATCCTCCGCAGGGACATGGGATTCGGAGGGGTGGTCTATACCGATGCCCTCCGGATGGGGGCGATCACGGAGGCCTACGGCGCCGGCGAGGCGGCGGTCCTGGCCTTCGAGGCCGGGGCCGACGCGCTCCTGATTCCCGCCGACATTCCCGAGGCCATCGCCGCCGTCGTCCAGGCGGTGGAATCCGGCAGGGTCGACGCGGCGCGGGTGGACGCGTCTCTCCGCCGCCTGCTCCGCGAGAAGGCCCGGGTGGGGCTGCACCGGGACCGGTACGTCCCGCTCGACGGGGTGCCCGGCGTGGTGGGGATCGGCGCCCACCGGCGCATGGCCGACGAGGTCTCGGAGCGCGCCATGACGCTGGTCCGCGACCGGGACGCCCTCCTCCCCCCGGACCCGGCGCGGCTCCGCAGGGTCGTGTCGGTCACCTGGGCCGAGTCCCGGAACCTGACGGCCGGCCGCGAGTTCGACGGTGTGCTCGGTGCGCTCCTTCCCGGCATCGTCGAGCCGGTGCGGGTGGGCCCCGATACGCCGCAGGAGACCTTCGCGGCGCTCCTCGACCGGCTCCCGGGCGCGGACCGCCTCTTCCTCTCGATCTACCTGCCGCCCCAGGCCGGTGCGGGTTCGGTGGCGCTTCCCGAGGCCTTCCGGGACTTCGTCGAGCGCGCGGCGGGGCTCGCACCCACGGTGGTGGTCTCGCTCGGGAACCCCTACCTCCTGGCGGCGGTGCCGGGCGTGGGGAGCTACCTCGTGGCCTGGGGCGACCGGGAAGTGAGCCAGCGGGCGGCGGCACGGGCCGTGGCCGGGGCCGCACCCATCGGCGGCCGCCTTCCGATCTCGATCCCGCCGCTGCACGGAGTCGGCGAGGGGATCGACCGCCCCGCCGACCCGACCATGGCGGGGCGCGACGGCCGTCGCGGCGACGCCCTCGACGAGGCGGGGCTCCTCCGGCGCGCCGACCCGGGGGGAGAGCCCGGAGAAGACGCCCCTGACGCGGGCCCGCCTCCTGCGGCGGGCCCCCTTCCGCCGGCGGCATGGGATGCGATGCCCGTGTCCCCCCTCGAGCTTTCGGACCCGCGCAGCGCGGGCATGGATCCGGCCGCGCTGAACGCCCTCGACGCGTACATCGCGGCCGCCATTGCCGATTCGGTGGCGCCGGGTGTCGCCCTCGCGGTGGGGCGCGGGGGGCAGGTCGTCAGGCTCCGGGGCTACGGCCACCTGGACTGGGCGCCCGGAAGTGCCCGGGTCACGCCGTCCACGATCTACGACCTGGCCTCGCTCACGAAGGTACTCGGGACCACGTCGGCGGTGATGCTCCTGGTCGACGAGGGTCGCATCGCACTCGACGAGCCCGTGGCCACCTACCTGCCAGGGTGGGACCGGGGCGACCCGCGGAAGTCCGGGGTCACGGTGCGGGATCTGCTCCTTCACCGGGGCGGGCTTCCCCCCTTCCGCCAGTACTTCCTGTCGCACCCCGACGGGGTCGGCATCCGCGACGACGTCTACGACCTGGAGCTTGCCCACGACCCCCGGAGCCAGATGGTCTACACCGACATCGGGTTCAAGACGCTGGGCTGGCTCGTCGAGGAGGTGAGCGGCGAGGCGCTCGACGCCTTCCTCTCGCGCAGGATCTGGGCGCCACTGGGCATGGCCGACACCGGTTTCAACCCGCCCCCGGACCGCCACGCCCGGGTGGCGCCCACCGAGGTCACCGCCGACCGGGGACACGTGCGCGGGATCGTGCACGACGAGAACGCCTGGACGCTGGGCGGAGTGGCGGGGCACGCCGGGCTCTTCTCCACCGCCGCGGACCTGGGCGTGCTCGTGGCCGCGCTCGCCGGCGGGGGCGCCCTCGGCCCCTGCGGGCACGAGGCAGGGCGGGGGACGCCGTGCGTGCGGGGCCGGGAAGGGGAGACCCGGGTCCTCCAGGCCGAGCGGCTCGTCGAGTTCACGCGCCGGGGCGACCCGTCGTCGAGCCGGGCGCTGGGCTGGGATACGCCCTCGGGGCGCTCCTCGGCCGGAGACTACTTCAGCGCCGCCTCGTACGGGCACACCGGCTTTACCGGCACCTCGATCTGGGTCGACCCCGAGCTCGACCTCTGGGTCGTGCTCCTGACGAACCGCGTGAATCCCACGCGGGAGAACCAGCGTCATGTGCCCTTCAGGCGGGCGGTGCATGACGCCGTTGCCGGCGCCGTGGCCGACCGGCCGGTGCCCCCGAGAACGCCCTGACCCACCCATCCCCGGAGACCCCATGATCCAGGCACTCGCGCTGGCCGCGCTCCTCGCGGTCGCATCCCCGGAACCGATCCCCTCCACCACCACGAACCCGACCCCGGACGAGGCCGCGGTCATGGAGGTCGTGAACCGCCTCTTCGACGGAATGCGCGCCCGCGACGGCGCCATGGTCGCGTCGGTCTTCCACCCCGAAGCGCGGCTCGTGTCCACCGGCACCGGTCCCGACGGCGCACCCCG
>JBJHBX010000280.1:0-4519 GCA_050485725.1 Gemmatimonadales bacterium
GATCAGCCGGACCGCCGCCGGGTCAGTCCGCTCTGCCACGGATCCGCCTTCGGCAGGCGCCCTCACCGACCAGGAGCCCCAGCACGAGGAGCCAGGCCCAGCGGGCGGGCGGGAGGTCGTCCCGCCGCCCCTCCCGACCGTTCGCCGCCACGCCGACGGACCCGGTCCCGCCCCCCGCCGACGCATCACCGGACTGGCTCGAGGCAGGCGGAGGCCAGGTGGGCGCGCGCCGGAGCGCCTCGACCTCTTCCCCCGGGTGACGGGCCTGCTCGAGCTCGCGACCCGGGGGCCCCGCGTGGGTCAGTCGACCGAGGGCATCGAGGAGGGCTGCGGCGAGGACGGATCCCGGTGATGCCTCCACGAGAAGGAGGAGGCCGCCTTCGTCGCCCGGTACCGCCTCGACCACCGGCCGGCCATCCGGGCCCCGCACCAGCGGACTGCCGCGGTCATGCCGGGTCTCCGCCGTCGGTCCCGTGTCCGCGCTCGGGGCCGCCGCCGGCCACCGGCCGGCCTCCGCCAGGAAGGGATCGGAAGCCAGCCGGAGGGCCAGGTCGGCGGCGTCGGGAGAGAGGGCGGCGTCCGCGGGCGAGCGGAAGGGCTCCGCATCCGCCCCGGCAAAGACCACCGTCACCGGTGGCCCGTTGGCAGGCGCGAGCCCCCCGGCCGCGTCGAGGGCGCGGAGGAGCGCCTGGGCGGCCGCCTCGTCGGAGGGGTCGTGGGCCAGGCGGACCGGGTCCGACATGGGCTCGGCGCCGGGCGATTCCGGCGCGAACGACCAGGTGACCACCGTGCCCCGCGGGGGCGCGCCGCCGCCGTCCGCCGCGACCGACGCTTCGAGGATTCCGGCGCGGGACCGGTACCGGAGCGGATCCGGGAACGCTGCATCCCCCACCTCGACCACGATGGGCGCGAGACCCACGTGCTCCGGCACTTCCGCCATGCGCACCTCGTCGAGGAGGCCGAGTCGGAAGTCCGACACGATCACGACCTCACCGGGTCCCGGGCGGCTTTCGAGCCAGCCCACGGCTCCCTCGAGGGCGGTGGCCAGGGAACGCCCCGGGCCGAAGGGGACGAGGACGCCATTCGGAACCCCCTCGGCGGCTTCCTCGGCCAGCGCGCGGGCGCGCTCCGATGCCGCCTCCGACCCGTCGGCTGCGGGACGGGAAAGGGTCCGGCTCTCGTCCAGGAGGACCACGCGATACGGCACCGCGGGGGGCTCCACCGGCTCCGACCCGGGAAGATACGGACGGGCCAGCGCCACCACGGCAAGCGCCAGGATCGCCAGCCGGAGCAGGAGGAGAAGGGGCTCGTCGGGACGGGCCCGGCGCACTGCAACCGGGGGCTCTCCCTCGAGGAACCGGAGCGTCGGGAGGCGTCGCAGCGGGGCCCGGTCCCGGACGAGCATGTGGACCAGGATCGGCAGCACGAGGAGCCCGAGGCCGAGCCAGGCGGCGGGGTTTCCGAAGCGCACGGGTCACCCGCCCCGCGGGAGCAGGAAGCGGCGGAGTGCCGTGGCGGGGGGCTCGTCGATGGAGACCAGGAGGTGGTCGACCCCCTGCCCCGCCGCCTCCTCGCGGCAGCGCGCGTGGAAGGCGGCGACCCCGGCGCGGTGTCGCGCCGCGGCCTCTTCGGCGTCGACCAGGCGGACGCGCCCGGTTTCGGCGTCCTCGAAGCGGAGGGCGCCCTTCCACGGAAACGCGACCTCTTCGGGTGAGGTCAGCTGGAGGACCGCGGTGTCGTGCCCCCGGAGCGCGGCACGCCGCAGTGCCGCCAGCGTTTCGGACTCGGCCTCGTAGAGGTCCGAGATCACCACGAGAAGCCCTCGGCGGCGAAGGAGCGAGGCGGCGCGCTCCACCGAACCGGGACCATCCCAGCCTCCGGCGGGCGCCAGGGTGTCGAGGCGCGCCACCAGCGTCCTGAGGTGGCGTCGGCCGCCCCGGACCGGGAGGAGCTGCGCCCGGTCACCGCTCCCGGCCAGGAGGCCCGCGCCGTCGCCCCCGGTGCAGGCGAGCCAGGCGAGCGCCGCCCCCAGGAGCTGCGCGTAGCGGAAGCGGGTCACGCCTCCGACCCCGGGGGGCCCGACTGCGGCAGGGAAGGCCATCGAAGCGCTCGTGTCGAGCACGAGCAGCATGGCCAGGCTCGTCGTGTCGCGGAACTGCCGGGTATGGAGCCGGTCGGTGCGGGCCAGGAGCTTCCAGTCCAGGTGCTTGAGGTCGTCGCCGGCCCGGTAGGGGCGGTGCTCCTGGAACTCGGACGAGAGGCCCCTCATGAGGGACCGGTGCCGCCCGGCCCGGGCCCCCTCGACCACGAGCCGCGCCGCGAGCTCCAGGTTCCCGAGCGCCGCGACGACCTCGGCCGAGAGGGCGCTCTCCGCGCGCCCCGCAGGGCGGCTCGCGGACGTCACGCGGGCCGCACCGCCTGGAGCAGCGCGCGGATCACCTGGTCCGGATCGACCCCTTCGGCCTCGGCGTGGAAGTTCACGAGGATCCGGTGGCGGAGCACCGGCGGGGCCACGGCCTCGACATCGGCGGGGTCGGGAACCTTCCGCCCCTCGAGAAGGGCGAGGGCCCGGGCGGCCAGCAGGAGCGACTGCCCGGCCCGCGGCCCGGCCCCCCACTGGACCCAGCGCCGGACCTCGTCGGTCGCCCCCTCGCCGCCGGGGCGCGTGGCCCGGACCAGGCGAAGGGCGAAGTCCACCACGTTCTCGGCCGCGGGAAGGGCGCGGACGAGCGCCCGGGCACCTTCAAGCTCGGCACCGGTGGCCACCGGCCGGACCGCAGCCGAACCCGCCGAGGTCGTCTCGGCCAGGATGCGCCGCTCCTCGTCGGCCTCGGGGTAGTCGATGACCACGTTCATCATGAAGCGGTCGAGCTGCGCCTCGGGCAGGGGATGCGTCCCCTCCTGCTCGATGGGGTTCTCGGTGGCGAGCACGAAGAGGGGTCGCTCGAGGGGGTGCCGCACGCCGCCCACCGTGACCTGGTATTCCTGCATCGCCTCGAGGAGCGCCGCCTGGGTCCGGGGCGGTGTCCGGTTGATCTCGTCGGCCAGAATGATGTTCGCGAAGACCGGCCCCGGAATGAACCGGACGCTCCGCTGCCCCGTTGCCGGGTCCTGGTCGATGACCTCGGTGCCGAGGATGTCGGAGGGCATCAGGTCGGGGGTGAACTGGATCCGGCTGAAGCGCAGGTCGAGGGCGTCGGCGAGTGTCCGGATCAGGAGCGTCTTCGCGAGCCCCGGCACCCCCCGAAGCAGGCAGTGACCCCCGGCCAGCAGGCAGAGCAGGATCTCGCGGCGCACCCGGTGCTGCCCGATGATGACGCGGCCCACCTCTGCATCGAGGCGCTCGGCCAGCGCGGCCGCCCCCTCGAAGTCGAGCCCGGGCGCCGCGGGAGCCTCCGGCGCATCGGTCGCTCCGCCCAGGTGCGGAACCGCCGCGGGCGGAACGGTCACGGCGCGTCCCCGGGTTCGACCCGGTCGGGCTCGTAACCCCAGGGATGCGGAGGCGTCTCGACGGTGCGCGTCAGGTCGAAGCTGAAGCGGATCGAGTGGCCGAGCCGGGGCCAGTGCACGCCGTACTGGAGCGTCCCCTCGTCGACGAAGTCGAGGAACCAGAAGTTGTCGGCCCGGTCCGGGAGGATGCGGGCGGTGTGGGCGTCGGCGGGGAAGATCTGGCGGGTGGCGAGCCCCGGAACCGGCGCGTCACCCCCGTACTGGCTGATCTCCTCTTCGGTCCCATCGGGATTCCGGTGATCGTGCTTGAGACGCAGCGTACCGCCCACCCGGGTCACGATCCAGTTCCGCGAGTGGTTGTCGTCGAGGTGGAAGGGCACGTGGATCCGGTCTTCGGAGCAGTCCATGAAGTGGATCACCGCCCGGCGCCCCTCGACGCCCTCGGCGTAGTACGGGGTCACGTCGGAGATCTGCCCCTCGTAGGCGTTCCCGCAGTGGGCGAGGAGCGCCGCCCAGAAGGCCTCCTGTTCGGGAGCGAGCGCGCGGGAGCCCTCGTCGGCATGCGCTGCCTCGAGGGCGGGCGAGCTCGCATCGGCCGGGGGCGGGGGCGTGTCGGCTCCGTCGCATCCCCCGAGAAGGAGCAGGGTGGCGAGCGCCGGAATGACGGGAACGGTCAGGCGCGGGGCCCGGCATGCGCGCGGGACCCGGATCGGGGCGGATGCCCACTTCGATTCCAGGATCATGGAGGCGCAAGGTACGGAGCGGTGCGGGAGCGCGCGAGGGGCGGCGGGGCGAGCCGGGGAGGGGCGTGGCTACCGCGGGGCGCCGGCGCAGTCCACGAACCACGACAGGCGGCGTCCGGCTTCGAGCGACCTGGCCACGAAATCGTGGGTGTAGCCGAGAATGATCACGCCGCGGTTCACACCGCCGCGGTAGAGCTCCAGGGCATGGAGATCCCGGGGCTGGAAGCGGTTCAACTGCCAGGGGTTCACCGGAAGCCAGCGCTCGTCGATGCAGAGGGTCGGCTGGACCCACCGGCCCTCGAACCGGGTGCACCAGGGGACCTCCT
>JBJHBX010000281.1:0-4485 GCA_050485725.1 Gemmatimonadales bacterium
GCGTCCATGTCGGCCAGCGCCTGCACGGCGAAGGCCTCGTTCACCTCGAAGAGATCGTAGTCACCGATCGAGGTCCCGGCCCGGTCCATCAGGCGCCGGACCGCCTCGACGGGCGCGAAGAAGAGGTCACGGGGCTCGCCGCCCCCCGAGGCGTACCCGGTGATCCGGGCGCGGACCTCGAGGCCGTGGGCCTGGGCAAAGGCGAGCGAGGTCACGACCAGCGCGGCCCCCCCGTCATTCAGCCCGGGGGCGTTCCCCGCCGTGACCACGAGTTCCTCGAGCCCTTCGGGCGCATCGTTGGGGAAGGCGGGACGGAGCCGCGCCAGCGCTTCGAGGGAGGTGTCGGCGCGGGGGCTCTCGTCGGTGTCGATGACCGTCGTCCCCTTCCGTCCGGCGAGTTCCACCGGGACGATCTCGCGCGCGAACTTCCCGCCCTCGATGGCCGCGACCGCGCGACGGTGCGACTCCAGGGCGAAGGCGTCGGCACGCTCTCGGCCGATCCCGGCCTTCGCCGCGGTGTACTCGGCGTGCCCTCCCATGTGGCACTGGCCGAAGGCGCACCAGAGCCCGTCGAAGATCAGGCCGTCCTGGACGGCCTGGTCGCCGAACTTGATCCCGCTCCGGAGCCCCCGCAGGTAGTGCGGAACGTTCGACATCGACTCGAAGCCGCCGGCCACCGCGGCCTCGATGTCGCCCGCGCGGATCGCCTGGGCGGCAAGCATCACGGCCTTGAGCCCCGAACCGCAGACCTTGTTCACGGTCACCGCGGGAATGGTCGCCGGAAGTCCGGCCCCGATCGCGGCCTGCCGGGCCGGAGCCTGTCCGCCCCCGGCCTGGAGCACGTTGCCGAAGATCACCTCGTCGATGGCGGCGGGGTCGATGCCGGCCCGTGCCACCGCGGCCCGGGCGGTGATGGCGCCGAGCTCCGTGGCCGAAAGGGGCGAGAGGCCGCCCAGGAAACGTCCGATCGGCGTGCGTGCGCCGCTGACGATCACCGGGATCCGCGAGGGATCGGTCATGTCGACTCCGGAATTGTATCGATGCGGGAACCGACCCCGCGGGAACCCGGGAGCCGGGATGGTTCACTGGCTGGAGCGCGGTCGGCGTCGCCGGATGGGGCGGCTCGATCCGCAGCCTGAAAAAGATAGAAGGAATTCGGCCACAGGTCACCTGCGGCGGGGAGCGACCTGCCCGTGACCGCTTCAGGCGGGCAGGACCCCCTTCGCCTCCGTGTCGAGCCGGCCCCAGGGCGTCGTGGGGTCGTGCTCGAAGACCAGGAGCCAGTGCTCTTCCCGGGCACGGCGCCAGAGCTCGCGCTTCGTCTCGAGGGTCACCAGGGGTTCGAGGTCGTAGCCCATGATCCACGGAAGGGGAACGTGAGCCACCGTCGGACAGACATCCGCCAGGTAGCATGCCGTCTCTCCTCCTGTCCCGAGAAGCACGCTCTGGTGATGCGGGGTGTGACCGGGAGTGGGAAGGACCCGGACGCCCCGGGTCACGTCGACCTCGCCCTCGACGAAGGACCAGAGGCCGGCGTCGGTGAGCGCAGTCAGGTTCCGCTCCAGGTACGACGCCCGCACCCGCTCGTTCGGGGAGGCGGCGAACGCGAACTCCCCGCGCTGCACCACGTGGCGGGCACCGGGAAAGGCAGGCTCGATCCCGCCGTCGGGACGCCTCCGCGTGGCTCCCCCGGCATGATCGAAATGCAGGTGGGTCAGGAGGACGATCTCCACGTCGCCCGGATCGAACCCCGCGGCCCGGATCGCCTCCTCGAGGCGCGTGGGATCTCCCTCGTTCTCGACCCCGAAGATCTCGCGGAACTTCGCGTCCTCCTTGTTCCCGATCCCGGTGTCGATGAGCACCAGCGCCTCGGGCGCCTCCACCAGCAGGCAGCGCAGTCCGAGCGGTATGCGGTTCCGGTCGTCGGCGGGGATGCGCCGCTCCCAGAGCGGCTTCGGCACGACGCCGAACATGGCGCCGCCATCGAGGCGCTGGAGCCCGGCGTCGAGTGCGTGAATCCGGAGTTCGCCGACGGTACGGGACTCCACGAGGGGAGTGGCCGCGTCGGCTGCGCCGGGATCCTTCCTCTTCTCGTTGGCCATCATCCGTGGGGGTTCGGGGAGCCGGTTCGCATCGGGCGCGGGCCCGGAGACACCTGCCCCGGGGTTCAGTCGGGCGGAGGCGGACGTCGGCGTCCCAGCCCCGAGAGGGGGCGGGGACCCCGCCCGCGACGCCCTCCCCGCTCGGAGAGGATGCGCTCGAGGGCGGCCATGTCCGAGGCCCCTTCCCGCTCCGCCGCATCCAGAAGGTGCACGAGGACGCGCGCCGTGGCCAGAGCATCGCCCAGGGCCCGGTGCCGTCCCTCGATGGGAACACGGAAGTGCCGCGCCAGGCTGTCGAGTGCATAGCTCCCGAGCCCGGGCGCGAGGGCGCGCCCCATCTTCACGGTGCAGAGCCTGGGCCCCCCGGGGGCTTCGCCTCGGGCCTCGAGCAGCTGGCCCTCCACGAATCCCCAGTCGAACGAGACGTTGTGGGCCGTGAAGACGCGGCCCTTCAGCCGCTCAAGGAGCCGGTCCGCCACCGCGTCGAAGGGGGGTGCTGCGGCCACCATCGCGTCGGTGATCCCGGTGAGCGACTGGATGCGGCGGGGAATCATGCGCCCGGGGTGTACGAGCGTGCTGTAGGCATCCTCCACCGTTCCCCGGGTCACGGCAACCACCGCGATCTCGGTGATCCGGTGTCCCTTCGCGAATCCGCCCCCGGTGGTCTCGACGTCGACGACCGCAAAGTCGAGGGAACGGAGGGGTGGACCGGGAAGCGGAACCCCGGGATCGAGGCGCCAGGTCCCCGCCGGATCGACCTGGAAGCGGGGATCGGCACCCAGGAGGGTGAAGACGGCACGCGCCGCCGCACCGGGGTGACCGCTCAGACCCAGCACCTCGTCGGCGAGCCACGCGGTGGTCCGCGGACCCGCTCGCAGTGCCGCCACCGCCCGCTCCACCAGCGACCCGCCCCTCACCGGGTGGTGCGTCCCCGGGCCTCTCCCGCCCCTCTCCTCGAAAGGGCATGCGAGAGGGCCTCGAGCTCCACGGCAAGGTTCACGTCGTTCACCACGACGTGCAGGGGGAGCCGAAGGCGGACCGGGGCGAAGTTCAGGATCCCCCGCACGCCGGCCCTCGCCGCGCGGTCGGCCAGGGGCTGGGCCGCCTCCGCGGGAACGGCCAGGATCACGATCTCGATCCCCTCCGCGGCGATCACCGCCTCCAGCGCGTCGGCGGGCTGGACGGGGGTCCCCTCCCACACCGAGCCGACCTTGTCCGGATCGGCGTCGAGGATCGAGACGATCCGGAAGCCCCGCTCCCGGAAATGGGGGTAGGCATGCAGGGCCGACCCGATCCGTCCGGCACCGACCAGCGCCACCTGCCACGCGCGGTCCAGCCCGAGGATCTCCCGGATCCGTTCGTGGAGCGATGCGACCGGATAGCCCGTTCCACGGGTGCCGAAGGAGCCGAAGGTGGACAGGTCCTTTCGCACCTGGGCAGAGCTCGTGCCGGCACGCTCTGCCAGCGACCCCGACGACACTGTGGATTCGCCCTGCACAGCGAGCAGCTCGAGCGTCCTCAGGTAAAGCGAGAGCCTCCGGACGGTGGACTCGGAAATGGAACGGGTCGGTAGGTTCACCGGAGGAGGGGCGCGGGCCGGGGGGAGTGCCTGGATCGCCGGGGACGGCGCGAGGACGGGGCCGGATCGGGCGCTGGCGACCCGGGGCCCCCGGGGCTTGTGAAAAAAGTCACAAGCCGTCCGGAATTCTACCCGATCCGGGGAGGCCGCGTCAACGTCGGGGGGATCCATGGCCCCACCCCGAGGCACCCGCGGGAACTCCCTTCGGTCAGACCCTCGGCGGAAGCGCCCTCGAGAGCCGCACGAAGGCGTCCGGCGAGAGCGCCTCGGCGCGGAGGCTGGACGGGACCTCGAGCTCAGCTAGCGCCGCCTCGATCACCCGGGGTTCGAACCCGAGCTCGGGGTGGTCCCGGAGCGTCTTTCCGAGCTGCTTCCGCCGCCACTGGAAGAGGGCGCGGGTCAGAACGCGCAGCGCGCGCTCCTCCGCCTCGTTGAGAGGCTCCGGGCGCAGGGGAGAGACCCGGACCACGGCCGAATCCACCTTCGGGCGCGGCCGGAAAGCCCCCGCGGGCACCGCCAGGATCCGTTCGACCCTGGCCACCGTGCGGACGCCCACGGTCAGGGCCCCGTATCCCCCCGTTCCGGGTTCCGCGAGCATCCGGTCGGCGACCTCCTTCTGCACCATCAGCACGATTTCCCGGGGGCGCGGACGCACCAGCAGGTGGAAGAGGATCGGAGTCGTGATGTTGTAGGGGATGTTGCCGACCACGACGAGGGCCTCCGGCCGGTCGGTCACCCGCACGGGGGCGACCCGGAGGATGTCGTCGTGGATCACCTCGATGTCGGCACGTTCCGCCCAGCGGG
>JBJHBX010000282.1:0-4476 GCA_050485725.1 Gemmatimonadales bacterium
CCCGAAGGCGCCGGTCTGATAGAGCGCAGCGACCACGACGTCCCCGAGGGCCAGGTAGACCAGGGCCGACGGCACGAGGAACCAGGCAACTCGCCCCATTCCGCTCGAGACCGCCTCCGCCAGTTCCACGCTCAGCCCCGCCGCATCGTCGCCCCTGGCGGCCCTGCTGCGGGAAAGCTCGGGGAGCTCACCGGCCGCCACCGCCATACCGAAAAGCGAGATCGGGAGCATGTACAGCGTCTGCGCGTAGCCGAGCACGGCAATGGCCCCGGAGGCCAGGAAGGAGGCGAGGAAGAGATCCGCGTATCCGCCCAGGTTCACGACCCCGCGTCCCGCCACGACGGGCCCGAAGGCGCGGATCGCCGAGCGGACCCCTTCGACCCGGGTGGAGATCGAGGGCCGGAGGCCGCCGAGAAGCCGGAGCGCCGGTGGAAGCTGGATCCCGAACTGGAGAAGCCCGCCGACGAGGGCACCCCAGGCCACGGCCCTGAGCAGGTCGTCACCCTCCCATCCGAGCCACCAGCCGCCCCCGACCATGGCGGCGACGATGGCCGCGTTCCAGAGCACAGGTGCGAAGTACGGCAGGAAGAAGCGGCGATGCGTGTTCAGGACACCGAGGGTCCACGCCGACAGGACCAGGACCCCCGTCATCGGAAAGAGGATGCGCACCAGCCCCACCACGCGGCGCTGCTGCTCCGCGTCAAAGCCCGGGAGGAGCACCGCCACGAGGAGGGGAGCCAGCGCCATCCCCACGAGCACGAGAAGCCCGGCGGTGACGAAGAGGAGGCCGAAGACCGCGCCGGCAAAGCGACGGGCCGCCTCCCTCCGCTCCCTCTCCTCCATTCCGGCGTAGATCGGGATGAACGAAGCCGAGAGGGTTCCCTCCCCCAGCAGGTTCTGGAGCAGGTTCGGAAGGCGAAGCGCGGCTCTCCAGGCGTCCGCATGGACCGAGGCCCCGAAGAAGTGCCCGAGCGCGCGTTCCCGAACGAGGCCGGCGATCCGGCTCAGCAGGATCCCGGCGGAGACCCACCCCGCGTTTCGGGCCCCTCTACTGTCAGCCGGGCGATCCACCGTGGGCCCGGCCCTCGGTTCCGGCCGTCACGCTCCGGGGCGCCTCGGCGCGCTCGGTGAGCAGGCGCTGCAGGAACTCTCCCTCCTCGTGCAGGCGCCGCACTTCGCCCGAGAGCCGATCGACCTCGGCCTCGAGGTACCGGACGCGGTCGACGACGACGTCCTCCGCCGCGCCGAGCCGCCGATCCTCGATGCGCGCCGCGAGAGCCCGCCCCAGCCGGGAATCCAGCACGGTGGACAGGATCTCCGGGATCATGAAGGCGAGAACGATGAGGGCGATCCAGAGCATGGCCAAAGGTACCGGGGTTCGGGACGAGGGGGCAACGCCGAAGGGTCCGTCGGGAGCAGGCCGCTGGATCCCGATTCACCTACGAATGCGAAACGCCGAGGCTTCAACCCCGCCCCACCGACCGGACGCGCGGGCCCGTCGCGCCCCCGCGCACGGTGGGCGTCCCACGCCACGGGTTCAGGGGAGGAGCAGCGCCCCCTCGGCCGCCTCCGTCCATGCCCGTCTCACCGCGGGACCGTAGCGCACCGTGTAGTACACCGCCGGGAAGACCCGTTCCTGCGGCTTCCCCCCGGGGAAGAGGTGCAGCTGGGCCTTGGCAAGCTGCTGCAGGGCAATGCCGCTCTCCCGCTTCCTCGCCTGGACCACCTTCTTCTCGACGTCGTCGACGAGCGAGAAGCCCTGGTTCCGGAGATGGTCCACGGGCCCGACGAGCGTGGGATCCACGCCACGGACCGCGTCGGCCAGCTCCTTCGCGCCCCGGGCGAGGGCCCCCCGGAGCGCGCCGATCGCCCTCCGGACGTCGTCGGGCAGCTCGTCCCTCACGATCTCCCCGGCGACCTCGTGGTGCGGGCGGGCCAGGGCCTCGATGGAAAGATCGAACTTGTCGAGCACCTTCCCCACCTTCGTCTCGACGACGGTGGCCGAGAGCCGGGGGTGAATGACCGGCTGACCGATACCGTGGGCCTCGAAGACCGGCGGCGTCTGCGCGAAGTAGGCCGTCTCGCCGGGGCCGGCAACGTAGGCCAGCGTGGGCACGAGCACGCTCTCCACCACCGGACGGAGAAGCACGTTCGGAGAAAGCCGGGCAGGATCCTCCGTGGCGAGCGCCCTCAGGGCCTCCATCGTCAGCGTCTCGCCGGATCTGCGCAGCCGGAACCGGGGGGGATCCGATGCCCCGGGGTTCTCGAGGAAGAGGCGGTCCCGGCCCCGTGCGCCCTCGACGAAGAGGTTCACGCCCCCCTCGAGGATCGGGACCTGGAGCTGGAAGCCGGCCGCCTCGATCCCGGCGGCGCGGTCGGCGAGGACACGGGCCCGCTCGATGCTCCCCTCGGCCTCGGCCAGGAGGACCGGGAGCGCCGCGGCCTGCGCCTCCGGCGACTCGGGCGAAAGGATGAAGACCCCGGCTTCGGCGAGTTCCTCCCGAAGGAGGGTGGCGAATGCCTCGGGGAGCGTCGCGTCGTTCCGGTAGGCGGCCTCGAGCGCCGATGCCACGGCCGGGCGGAAATCGGACGCGGGGAGGAGGGCGAGGAGCTCCTCCCGTAGGGCCTCGAGCGCCGCCCCGGGCACGACCCGATGGAGGGGAGCGTCGGCCGCGCCCTCCGGAACCGGGAGCTCCAGCTCCACCAGTTCGTTGGCCGGGTCCGGGAGCGTGACGCTACGGACCTCGTTCCAGTCATGGTCCTCGGATGCGACCCAGAAGACCGGGATCACGGGCGCGTCGAGGCGGGCCTCGAGCCGTCGCGCCAGCGCGGCGGCGGTGAGCGCCTTGTAGACCGAGAAGAGGGGGCCGCCGAAGAGCCCCGGCTGCTGACCCGTGGTCACCGCGAACCCCCGCTTCTCGACGAACGTCGCGAGGCGCGTCTCCCGATCTGCCCCCCCCCCGGTCAGCATGCCGGCCAGGCGCTCTCTCGCCTCCCGGTCGAATCGCGCCGCCACGGTACGGGCCCGGGCGTGGTAGCTCTCGGGGTCGGCGGGGTGACCGCCGGGGTAGAAGCGAAGGGCCTCCGGATCTCCCTCGAGGTAGCGTCGGACGAGCTCCGACCCCTTCAGCGCGTGTGGAACCAGCTTCAACGGAGTGCCTCCGGACGGGGATGGGGGGCTCGAGCGTCGGTGTTCGGACACGAGGTCACGTCGACCCCTTGTGGTAGGGTTCGTTCCTCAGGATCGTGCCGGCCCGGTAGAGCTGCTCGACCAGGATGAGCCGCGCCATTTCGTGGGGGAGCGTCATCGCGGAAAGCGAGATCCGGCGCGCCGCGCGTGCGGGCACGGCCGGGTCGAAGCCGAATGCGCCCCCGATGGCGAGGACCAGCGTCGGCGCGCCATGAAGCTGACGTTCACCCAGCAACCGGGCGAGCTCCGCCGAAGCGATCCCCCTCCCGTCGCGGGTCACGACCCAGAGCTCGGCGTCGTCCGGTATCCTGCCGAGGATCCGTTCTCCCTCCGCGGACCGGACCCGGGTGGGGTCGGGGCTCCCGCTGCCGGCGCCGGCCTCCACTTCGACGACCTCGTATTTCCAGTAGTGGGCCAGGCGGCGCTCGTACTCCCGGACCGCCGACTCCAGGACGCCCTTCACCCTCCCCACCGCCACCAGGCGGATCATGGGGCCGACTCCGCGCCGTCACCGCGAGCAAGCGCGCGATCCAGCAGCCGGTCCACGAGCCGTTCCACGCCGGGACCGGGCGCCACCGAAAGGGCGAGCACGCGGGGCTCGGGGACCCCGGAGAATCGTTCCGCGAAGGCCTCGAGCTTGACCGCATCCTTCTCGGTCGTGACGATCCGCCGACCCTGCGCACGCGAAAGGATCCTGCGCAGGTCCGCATCGTCGTAGGCGTGGTGGTCGGGAAAGGCGAGGAGCTCGAGGTCGCCGATCGCCTCGTTCCCCCTCCCTCGGGCCTCGTCGACGAGCCTGGCCACGCTCCCGGGGTCGGCGACCGACGCCACGGCCAGCAGCGGTTCGGAGGGCGAAGGGGACGTCGCCTCCGACCCCGACAGGGTGCGCCAGCCACCTGGGATGAGCCGGAGGGTCCCGACAGGCGGATGCCGCGGGATCCGGCGGACCTCGGCGGCCATCGCCTCGAGGTCGTCATCCGGCGCGGCACCCCGTCCGGTCACGAGGACCAGCGAAGCCCGGCCGAGTTCCGCCAGCGGCTCCCGCCACGGACCCCGGGGAAGAAGCCGCGCGGGGAGCGGATCCCCGGCGGAGAGGAGGAGCAGGTCGGCGTCGCGCGCCAGCGCCCTGTGCTGGAAGCCGTCATCCACGACGACCACGTCGCCCCCGAGTCGGGCGGCTTCCCGGGCCGCGGCGACGCGATCGGGGTTGGCCACGACCGGGACCGTAGGGTTCCACCGGCGGTGGAGCGCCAGTTCGTCCTCGCCGTAACCCCGGCTCACCACCA
>JBJHBX010000283.1:0-4466 GCA_050485725.1 Gemmatimonadales bacterium
CCGCGCCCTGGCCCAGGCCGGGATTCCCGTGGTGTCCCTCCTGGCCGGCGCCCCCACGGCATCCGTGGTCTCGGCGCTCGGCCGCGTGCGCCGTGCACCAGTCCTGCACGGAGGCCGATGATGGACCACCTGCCGCCACTTGACCCCGCACCGAACCACGACGGGGATGCGTCCCGCGCCAGGAGGCTGCTTCCCGCCGACCGGACCGCCATGGCGCTCTCGGCCACGGCGGTGGCCCTCTTCGTCGTGGCCGGTGCCGTCGCCGCCTTCCTCGCCCCGCGGGAGGCCTGGCTCCTCGTGCTGCCCTGCGCGGTCCTCGCCGTGCCCGTGGCGCTCCAGGCCGCCACCGTCGATCCCGACGAGCTGAGGTGGGCGCTCCTCCTGGTGATGGTGCCGATCTTCGTGCTGGCATCCGATGGGCGCGCCCCTGTCGTGGTGGTTGCACTCGGTCTCGCGCTCTTCGCGGCGTGCGAAATCATGGCACTCAGGTGGCGGCTCGCCCCCACGATTCCCGGAACCGCCCCGCTTCTTCAGCAACTGGGGGATGCGGCGCGGCTGACCCTGTTCGGGGCGCTGGGCGCCGGCTTCGTGCTCGGGGTCTCGGCGCTCGCGCTTCCGGGAACGACCCTCCTCGTGGGGATGGCCGCGCTGGCCCTGGCGGCCGCGGGTGCCATGGTCTTCGCCTCGGGGAAGGCGAGCGGACGATGACCGGGCGCCGGGCGCGATCCGGCCGCGATGCAACGCTCTCGAGCTTCCGGGACACCTCATTCGGACCGGGCTCGTCATGGACCGCGAAGCCATCCTCCGAAAACACTCCGACCCCGACCCCCATGCCTGATTCCGTCCGCACCCGACCCTCAGCCCCGACCCCGCTCGCCCTGGCCCTTGCCCTGGCGGTCGCGCCTCTCCTTGCCGCGTGCGGGGACGGGGGTGGCACCGGTGGGCCCGACGCGGTGGTGCAGGACAGTGCGGGGGTCCGGATCGTCACCCACGCCGGCGAGGCGGGCTTTCCCGCCTGGGATGCGGACGTCGCCGGCCGAATCGCCCTTCCCGGGGAGTTCTTCCAGGTGAACGGCGCCCTGGCCCTCTCCGACGGCACCCACATGGTGGCCGACGGAGGCACCGGCACCCTTCGCCGTTTCGGCCCCGGGGGCGAGGCGCTCGGCTCGGTCGGGGGGCGGGGGGAAGGGCCCGGCGAGTTCCAGTCCATCGACCTTCTGGCTCCCTTCCCGGGCGACTCCGTGCTCGCCTTCGACCTGTCCCTCCGGCGGGCCTCGATTTTCTCGGAAGACGGAAGCTTCGGGCGCACCTTCGCGCTCCAGCTCAGCGACGAGGCGCCGTTCGGCAACCTGAGGGGGGTGCACCGTGACGGAAACCTCGTTGCCACCGGCTTCAGCCAGACGCCGCCCGGTGGCCCGGAGGACGGGCGGCACTGGTACACGGCTCCCATTTTCCGCTACGCGGCCGACGGGAGCTTCCAGGGAAGGCTCGAGGCCGAGGTCGGCGGCGAGAGCTTCTTCGAGCGGTTCGCTGGCGGCGGCTTCACCGTTTTCGCGCCGCTGTTCGGGCGATCCACCCACCTCGCCGTCGGCCCCGGGCTCGTGGTGGTGGCGTCGAACGACCGTTGGGACGTGCGTGTCTTCACTCCCGATGGAACGCTTGCCCACCGGATCCGCATGGGTGGTTCGCCCCCTCCTCCCATCTCTTCCGAGCTGCGGCGCGAGGCGATCCAGCGCGCCCTCGACACCTCGACCTCGACCCGGGAACCTGCCGAGCTGCGTCGCATCTTCGAGGGCATGGAGCTCCCGCCCTCCCTTCCGGCCCACGCCCGCGTCCGGGTGGACCGCCTCGATCACGTCTGGGTGGAGCGATACGCCCCGGCACCCGTTCCCGATTCCGAGTGGCTCGTCTTCACCCCCGAGGGCGAGGCCGCCGGGCGCGTCACGCTTCCGGCCCCTTTCAACCCCCAGGACATTGGCGAGGACTACCTGCTGGGGGTGCTCAGGGATGAACTCGAGGTGGAGCAGGTGGTGAGGATTCCCCTGCGGCGGTGAGCCGCCGGCCTACCCCCCGGGCCCGCGAATCACGACGCCGGCGGGCGGAAGCCGTGCCGCGCCCGGGACCGCGGTGCGAGGCCGATCACCGCATCTCCACCACCACCCGGTGCGCCTCGCTCCGTCCCATGACGTCGGGACGGCCGGCCTCGTGGACCCGGGCTCCGGGCACGATGTACTCGCCGGGGAGCGTCGCCCGGGCGACCCAGCTGCCCCGCCAGCTTCCCGGCCCAAGGGTGGGGGCCCATGCGGTGGCCTGATCCCGGCCGAACCGGAGCTCCCGGTACCAGCGCAGTCCCGGGACGGCCAGCAGGACCTCCGCGCCGCCGGTGAGCCCCCACCGTCCATCGACGAGGAACTCCGCTCCCGCATCCTCCGGCGCGCGCCCCGCACCCTCGTCCCCGGTCATGGCCTGGATCGGCTCGAACCCCGCGGGGAAGGGATCCTCGAGCCGGAGGTCGACCCGACGCTCGGGAAGGAGGAGCTCGTGCAGGACCCGGACCCGCGCGCCGGCACGAACCCGCCAGGTCCCATCGGGATCGCGGCGCACGTCGTCCGGGTCATCGACTCCCTCGTAGCTTCGCCGCACCACGAACCCCCGGGCCAGGGCAGGCTGGAACGGATCCGCCGCCGTCCAGGAGAGGAGCGCCCGGGCCGAAAGGAGGCCGCCCGCGGCCTGGCTGCGGGCCTCGAGCGAGAAGGGCAGCGAAAGCCGGGTTCCCGGCGTCCCCGCCAGCGCAATCCCTTGGCCGCCCTGCGCATCGAGGAGCCGGATCATGGAGACCGCGTGGGACTGGGAGGGTTCACCGCTCCGGACGCGCAGCGCCGCCCCTGCAGGGTCGTTCGGCGAGCCACCTGGAAGGCCCACGAAGACCTCGGCATCGACCGGACCCGGAATGTGGAGCTGGGCCCAGGCCTCGAGCGCGGGCAGGGCATGTCCCACGACCTCCGGCCCCCACCGGACCCGGGTGGCATTCCCCTCGGCGTCCCCGCTGTCGTCCACCCCGTCGGGTGCGGCCACCGAGGCCACGAGCCCCGAAAGGAGAGGGTGGGAAGGTGCGGCCTCGACCAGGGCCAGCAGGATCTCGGCATCCTCCGCCGGGCTCGATGCGCTGAACGAGAGGTCGGCGGGTGCCCCATCGATGAGGGCCCCGGGGAGTGGGGCGCCCCGTCGGAAGGTCACGCCTCCGGGGGTGATCCGGGCCCGGTTCTCGAGGGCCTGGAGGAAGGGGCGATGGGCACCGGGCGGGAGAGCCGATCGTCCGGGCTCCTCGGTCTGCGCCTGCACCAGCATGGCCGCGACCCGTGCGAGCCAGAGCGGCCGCATCGCCTCGGCATCGAGGTTCGCCACGCCATGCAGGATGAAGGACGGCAGGGTCGGGAGTCCCCGCTCGCTTCGATGGATCGTCCAGAGCATGGCCAGGTCGAAGGCGCCGAGGCTCGGGGCCGTGGGGGGGCCTCTGGATGGCTCCGGACCGAGCAGCCGCCGGAGAAGCAGGTGCTGGAGGAGGCCGCCTTCGAGCGGGGTGGGCGTGCCGGGCCCGGATACCTCGGTGGAAAGGAGGCCGGCCCGGCGCGCTTCCTCGAGCGCTTCCGACGCCTCGAGCACGGTGTAGGCGGACCAGCCTCCCATGGCCCGGGCGGCGCCGGCGAACCCAATGGGGGGCACGGAGTTGGTCCACACCTGGCGAAGGGCTCCCCCGAGGGCGTCGATGTCCTCGGCCACGGCCCGATGAAGGGCGGCCAGCGCCGTCGAATCGAGCGCGGCGCCCAGGGCCGGGTCCCGCTCCATGGCCCGGGCCAGCGCCGCCGCCCCCCGCACCCGGGCAATCCGGAGCCCGGCCCAGGGGAGCGGCGTCTCCGCCAGGGCCAGGAGCTCGGCGCCGAGCCCCCCGGTCGGCGAAGGGGAGACGATGACCTGGAGCCCACCCCAACCCGGGTGCACCGCCGTCCACGGTTCGAGGAGCACGGTTCGACCCCCTCCGGTTTCCAGGAGGGCGCGGAAGGCCATGTGTTCCGGGGCGGCGGGGATCTCCACCGGCACCCGGACGGCCACGGCGTCTGCGGCGGCCGCCGAGACGGCCCGCGCCTGGACCGCGGCCACCCCCGGCGCGGTGGCGCGCGCAGGAAGCCTCACCTCTCTCCGGCCTCCGGCGGGAACCTGGAGGCGAACGCCCCCGGTGCCCTCCAGCACGAGGCCCTCGGCTCGAACCGCGACCTCGACCTCGTGGTCCGCGTCCCCCCCGTTCTCGACCAGGAGCGAGATCTCTCCCAGGTCTCCGGCGCGAAGGAAGCGGGGTGGCGTGGCCCGGACCACCAGCTCCTGCCCCGCCACCACGAGACCCTCGCCCACGCCCACGGAGGGGCCTTCGATCTCGCCGGACCGGGCCACGGCCAGGATCCGGTAACGGG
>JBJHBX010000284.1:0-4461 GCA_050485725.1 Gemmatimonadales bacterium
GAGCGAGGAGATCCCCGGATTCACCTTCGGAGGTGCCCCCGGTCGCCCCCCGCGAAGGCAGGGCAGCCCCGACGTCCTCGGCAAGGGGGAGGTGGACCACGAAGATCGTCCCCCTGCCCACCTCCGAGACGACCTCGATCCTTCCGAGCAGGGACTCGACGATCCCGTAGACCGTCGAGAGGCCGAGCCCCGTGCCCTCACCCGCAGGCTTCGTCGTGAAGAAGGGCTCGAAGACACGGGTGCGGATCTCGTCGGGCATGCCGATTCCCGTGTCCGCCACCGAGATGCGGACTTCGCCCCCCGCAACGGTCGCCCCGATCGAAAGGGTGCCTCCGTCCGGCATCGCATCGCGCGCATTCACAGCCAGGTTCAGGAAGACCTGGTCGAAGTGCCCGGGATCGGCCCGCACCACGGGATTCCCTTCGACCACCGGGTCCTCGACCTGGACCGATTCCGGGAGGACGCGCCGAAGGAGCCTGACTACCCGCTCGATGGCATCCCCCACCCGGATCGGTTCTGGAAAGACCACCTGCTTGCGGCCGAAGGCGAGAAGCTGCCCGGTCAGCAGCGTGCCCCGTTCCGCCGCATCCCGGATCTCGAGGGCGGCCTCCTTCAGGTGGTAGGGCATGGCCAGGTCCTGCACCAGGAGGTCGGCGTAGCCCAGGACCACCGCCAGCAGGTTGTTGAACTCGTGCGCGACCCCGCCGGCCAGCGCACCCACCGCCTGCATCTTCTGGGCATGACGAAGCTCGGTCTCCATGCGCACCTGCTCGGTGCGATCCGACATGACCCCCACCATGCGGATGGCCCGACCGTGCTCGTCGCGGACGAAGTAGCCGCGCTCGTGGATCTCGGCCCAGCCTCCCCCCTCGCCCCGACGGAACCGGTAGCTGGCCTCCCATCCCTCGTCGGCGCCCTCGAGGGCGGCCCAGAGCCCCGATCGGATTCCGAGCACATCGTCGGGATGGATGCGACCCTCCCACCACTCGATGCCGACCTCGAGCCCGTCGGTGATCCCGAGCGCCGAGGACCCCCCCTCGCCGAGGAGAAGCACGTTCCTGCGAATGTCCCAGTCGTAGAGGAGGTCCCGGGTGGCAAGGCCCGCCAGGCGGTAGCGCTCCTGGCTCCGGCGCTGCGCGCCTACCATGCGCCGCCGCGCCACCTCGCGCGCGCTCATCTCCGCCACGACCCGGATCGCCCTGAGCGACGCATCGTCCCAGGGGGCCGCCCGCCGCACCCGGTCGAATCCCATGAAGCCGATCAGGCGCGCCCGGGCGTCGATCATCGGCACGGCCAGAAGGCTCAGGATGCCCTGCGCCTCGAGGCTCGCGCGTTCAGGCGCGGCTTCTTCCGGGAGGGATGCGACCTCCGGGATCACGATGGGCTCACCCCGGGAGAGCCGTTCGATCCACCACGGAAAGTCGGCGGTCTTCAGCTCCTGGAGCGTCGAGATCTGGGGCTCGATACCCGGCGCGCACCATTCCGAGGTGTTGTCCATGAGGACACCGCCATCGCGGAACAGGAAGAGGTAGGCCCGATCCACCTCCTCGACCTGCCCCAGGATCTCGAGAATGGCGGGGAAGGGATCCTCCTCGCCCCCGACCAGGAGCGAGGACGCCGCGGCGATGGCCGACTCGCGCCGGGCCGCGGCCTCCGCCTGCCGGCGCGCCTCCCGCTCGGCCGCCAGCGCCCTGGCCGTTCCGCTGTGACTGACGTCGGGGTCCACCTGCACCTCCGGAGGGGTAGTCGATCGGACCGTGTACCCGCGAGCGGGGCCACCTGCTCCCGACGTCGCTCGCCCGACCTCGCGGGGGCGGATGGCAGTCTCCACTCCGCAGCCCCGTCGCACAAGGTCCCGGGACCGGGGACTTCAACGGAACCCGAACTTCGGGGGCCTTCAATGCCAGGGAGTCAGGTGTACCTCGCGTCCCCCGAGCCCATCTCTGTCATGAAGCGAAGCCGGTTTCTCGTCGTCCTCGTCGTCCTCCTCGGCGTCGGAACCTGGTGGGTCACCCGCCGGGCCGCGTCCGCCGAGGGGAGCCTGCCGCCCCTCCACACCGAGGTCGTCGATCGCGGCGACGTCTCGCAGCGGATCGTGGCGTTCGGTTCGCTCCAGCCGGTGCAGCGGGTCGAGGTCGGAAGCCAGGTCTCCGGGATCATTGAAGCGATCATGGTGGACTTCAACAGCCCCGTGCAGCGGGGCCAGGTCATCGCCCAGATCGACCCGTCGACCTTCCAGGCCGCGGTGAGTTCGGCCGAAGCGGAGCTGGCTTCGGCCGAAGCCGGGCTCGAACTGGCGCGTCACCAGTGGGAGCGGGTCCAGGAGCTCCGGGCCATGCAGTTCGTCTCGCCGTCGGACGTCGACCAGGCCAGGGCAGGCCTTTCGCAGGCGGAAGCCCAGGTCGAGGTCCGGCGACACGCTCTCGATGCCGCCCGCCGGGAGCTTGACCGAACGACGATCACCGCACCGAGCTCCGGTATCGTCATCTCCAGGGCCGTTGACGTGGGACAGACGGTGGCGGCGAGTCTTTCCGCCCCGATCCTCTTCGAGATCGCATCCGACCTCTCGCGCATGCACATCCACGCCAGCGTCTCGGAGGCCGACATCGGCGAGGTCGCCGAGGGGCAGCCGGTGCGCTTCGTCGTGGACGCGCATCGGAACCGCGAGTTCTCGGGCGAGGTGATCCAGGTCCGGAACGCCCCCGTCATGCAGGACAACGTGGTCCACTACGAGACGATCATCGCCGTCGACAACGCCGAGCGGCTCCTCAAGCCTGGAATGACGGCCGAGGTGCGCATCATCACCGACGAGGTGCTCGACGTGATCCGGGTGCGCAACACGGCGCTCCGCGCCCGACTTCCCGACGCCATCCGCCCCCCGGACCCGCCCTCGGACGGGGAATCCAACGGGCGGGTTTACCTGGTTCTCGACGCGGGGCTCGAGGCCCGCGCCGTCCGGACAGGGCTGACCGACGGTGCCTACACCGAGATCATCTCCGGCCTGGAGGCAGGGGACGTGGTCGCGGTGGGACTCTCGCTGGCCGGCGAGGCCGGAGGCGGCGGCAGGAGTCTCCTGACCGGCTCACAGGCCACCTTCTGACCGTGCGCGAGGATGCCTCGACAGGCTCCGTGGCCGGGGCTCGACGCGTGGTGGAGCTGGCCGGCATCACCCGGGTCTACGATACCGGAAGGGTGGCGGTGAGAGCGCTGCGGGGGGTGGACCTCTCGGTGCAGGAGGGAGAGTTCCTCGCCATCATGGGGCCGAGCGGATCCGGGAAGTCCACCCTGATGAATGTGCTCGGGTGCCTGGACCGGCCCACCGAGGGCAGCTACCTCCTGAACGGTCGGGATGTCGCGGCGCTGGGAGCGGAGGAGCTCGCGCGCATCCGGAACCGCACCCTGGGCTTCGTCTTCCAGGCCTTCCACCTCCTGCCCAGGACCTCGGCGCAGGAAAACGTCGAGCTTCCCCTTCTCTATCATGAGGACGGGCTGAGCTGGAAGGAGATCCACCGGCGAGCCCGAGAGGCACTCGAGTCGGTGGGCCTCGGCGACCGGATCGACCACACGCCGAACGAGCTTTCGGGCGGCCAGAAACAGCGCGTGGCGATCGCGCGGGCCCTCGTCACCGAGCCGCGCGTCCTGCTGGCCGATGAGCCCACCGGGAACCTCGACAGCCGCACCACCCTCGAGATCATCGACATTCTCCAGGGTCTGAACCGGAGCGGCCTGACGATCCTGATGGTGACCCACGAACCCGAGATCGCCCGTTTCGCGAACCGGGTCGTGACGATGCGCGACGGGCTGATCGCGTCGGATCGACCGAGCCCCGGCCTTTCGGCCACCCATGCCCTGGCCGAATGGCGGGACGAACTCGACGCTGACCCCGAACCCGAGACGGAGGCCGTGGCATGAAGTGGAGCGCCATTCCCTACCTCTCCTTCCGCGCGCTTCACCGGAATGCGATGCGAACGGTGCTCACCGCCCTCGGCATCATCATCGGTGTGGGCGCCGTGATCACGATGGTCGGCCTTGGCCAGGGGGCGAGCCACGAGATCGAGGAGCAGGTGAACCGGCTCGGCCAGAACGTGGTGCTCGTCTTTCCCGGGGAACGCCAGCTCGGGGGCGTAAGCATCGGCGGGGGGGAGGCGAACACCCTCACGATCGAGGATGCCCTGGCCCTCCGCGACGAGATTCCCGAGGTGGTGGCCGCGAGCCCGGAGGTCCGTTCCCAGCGCGTCGTCGTATACGGGAACAGGAACTGGGCGACGCGCGTGTACGGCCAGTCGGCGGACTACCTGCAGATCCGCCAGTGGCCCATCGAGAGCGGCCGCATGTTCGACGAGGACGACGTGGCCGAGGCTGCCCTCGTCGCGGTGATCGGGCAGACGCTTGTCGACGAGCTCTTCGAAGGCTCCGACCCGATCGGCGAGACGATCCGTGTCCGGGGTCTTCCCCTCGAGG
>JBJHBX010000285.1:0-4458 GCA_050485725.1 Gemmatimonadales bacterium
CCAGGAGTTCGCGGCGGACGAACCAGCGCAGGACGCGGTGCTGCACGGTGCGGGCCAAGGCCTCCGCATCCCGGGCCTCGAGGCGGGTGGCCTCGTGGAACCGAACTCCGTGCTCGACGTCGCCGGAGATCACGCCGTCGAGGGCCAGTGCGTGGAAGTGGTAGTGCGGATTTAGAGAGCTCCCGAAGCGCTGGGGGAAGGAGATGGCTCCGAACTGCGCGTCGCGAACCGCGGCCGGCGCGCCCGGGCTCGCGTCACGGAGCGCAGACCTGAGCGCCCGAAGGAGGATGGCGAGCACCCCACTCGCCACCTGGGGCGTCTGGTGCAGGAAGGGCCGAATCCGCTTCGGCACAGACAGCACCCACTGCCGCACGGGAAGGTGCGGGATCACCTCGTCGGTCAGGTGGGCCGCCACCTCCGCCATGCGGCGCGCGCTACAGGAGGGGCAGACCCCCCGACCCTTGCAGGAGAAGGCCAGGAGCCGGTCATGCCCGCAGTCGGTGCAGCGGACCCGTGCGAAGCCGTGGGCGAGGATGCCGCAGCGCAGGTAGCTGCGAAAATCGCGCTCCACCCATCTTGGGACGCCCCAGCCCAGGGGGTCGGCAACGGGTGGGCCGGGCCATGGCTGGGTGCGTCGCCTGCGCCTGCCCGGCTGTAAAAGCCCGCTGGCCCCGCAAGCCATGGCATCGCCCATTCCTGGCATCGAGTCTCCTGAAGCAGAGACACGACGCGAAGCTCATGCTCGCGCACCCCGACACCTTTCCCCTGCCGGTTCACCAAGGGACCACGGCAATCTGGCATCTGTCCGATCTCCTGGACTGGCTCGAGGAGCATCAGGGCTACGACTTCGACCCGGTCCTCAAGGCTGTTTCCTGGGAGGCGCGGCGGCTCAACCCCTCGCTCCGAGCGGCGATCTCGTCATGATCCCATTCGAGCGGGGTCACCTTGGCTCCCGGAACAACCCCTAGTTCAACGATCCTGCCATGCCTGAGGAAGGCCCATGCGGACATTGCCCGGTAAAGCCGTCCCCGTGAGATTCCCTGCATGACCAAGAATGCCCTGCTCTCCGAGATCCTGAGACTCCCGCCCGACGAGCGTGTCCAGTTCCTGGGCGATGCGTGGGACGCGATCGCCTCGATCCCTGCGGACGTTCCCGTTCCGGAGTGGCATCTGAAGGAACTTGAGAGGCGACTCGCTGAGCCATCGCCCCGGTACGTCCCGTGGGCGGAAGTGCGCGAGCGTCTGAAACGGTCGCCCTAGCGTGGACGTACGCTTCCGACGGGAGGCGGTTTTCGACGTTGTGTTGGCCCGGGAATGGTACGAAGAGCAGCGCCCTGGTCTTGGGTCAGACTTTGTTCGCTCGCTCGAAGACGCCGTGAACCTGATCGCCGAGTTCCCGGAAGCGTTCCCCGAGATCGCCGTGGGGCATCGCCGCGCCATTCTCAGGCGCTTTCCATATTTCCTCTACTACCGCATCGACCGCGACGGGGTGGAGCTGCTGGCCTGCCTCCACGGCGCTCGCTCTCCAACCACCTGGCGTTCGCGGGGGTGAAGCCCGTGGGAGCGGTCAGGTCTCCTCGCGGCCGCCGCGAGATCCCACTGCCCCCAGTACCCCCCCCAGCTCATCCACCGGCTCCCTGAGCGAGCACGACCCGAATCCCCCAATGGTCTGGTTCCGGAGATCGGCCAGCTCCTTCGCATCAAGGCGGAAGCGCCCCCACGCGAGGGCCTCGGCCCCGAAGCCGATGGCCGAGGCGTCCGCCTCCACCAACGCCGCAAGCCCCTCCTCGTCGCTCCCCCCCGCACGCAGCACCGCGGTAGCCAGGAGGACGTTCAGGTACCCGAACATGACCCCCCGCGGAGCATCGGGCGCGTAGGTCAGCGGGTAGCTGCCCCTCAGCGGATGATGCAGCCCGGCCGTCGCCTTGAAGCGCACGCCCTCGTCGACCGCCGCCCGAAGGAAGGCCAGAAGCCGCTCCGGGGAAGGGAAGAGGTCGGGCGTGACCCCCCCGGTCCGGGCCTTGGCGAAGGCGCCGACATCGCGGATGGCGCGGAGCAGGGTCCGAAGCTCCGCGTCGCTCTCGGCACCCGGACCCTCAGGCACCAGCGCCCAGGGCACCTCGAGCCAGACCTCGAGCCCCGGGGTGGCCTCCCCCGGGGGGTGAGGCGGGAAGGCCGTGATGACCGCCGCCACCCGGTCCGCATCGCCGGCACGGGCCTCGATGGACACCACCCGCGCCCGCCCCTCGGCCCACCGGTGGAAGGCCGCCACCCGAAGCGCATCGGCGGCAGGATCATCGCCCACCAGCGCCGAGAGCTCCCAGGGAGCTCCCGTCTCGAGATGCGGCGCCGCCGCCTCCTGGAACTCCTCCAGCCGCGCCACCGGCACCACGAACCTTCCCAGCGCCCACCGGTCGTTCGAGGCCCGGTAGGCCGCGTGGTTCGCCACCGCCTCCTCCATGGGGAGCGCCGAGGGCGGGAAGAGCCCGGCGTAGTCCACCACCCCCCGCAGGAGCGCCTCCAGGGGCGGGGGAAGGTGAAGGGCGGTGAGTCCCCGGAAGTGCGTGAGCGCCTCCGGGTTCGCGAGCGCATCGGTGTTCTTCACCGGCCGCCCGTGGATCACCTCTCGCACCGCGATCTCCGAGATCTTTCCCGAGATCGTCCGGGGGATGTCCGGCACCGAGAGGATCACCCGGGGCACGTGGTGGGGGCTCGCGTGCTCCCGGATCCGCCGCCGGATGGCGGCCTCCAGGGCGTCATCCAG
The DNA here is from genome assembly GCA_050485725.1 of Gemmatimonadales bacterium. Classification (GTDB taxonomy): domain Bacteria; phylum Gemmatimonadota; class Gemmatimonadetes; order Longimicrobiales; family Gaopeijiaceae; genus SKNW01. The sequence continues at coordinate 2,765 of JBJHBX010000285.1, forward strand.
CACGGCCCCCTCCCGCATCCGCACGAAGAGGACGATCCGCACGTCGCCTTCACCCGACCCGCCGGGCACTTCCTGCCCCACGGCCACCGACTCGAGCACCTCCTCGAAGGACTCCACCTGCCGGTAGATCTCCGCCGTCCCGATCCGCACCCCGCCGGGGTTCAGGGTGGCATCGCTCCGCCCGTGGATCACGTACCCCCCCGCCCCCGTCTCCTCGGCCCAGTCCCCGTGGCGCCACACCCCGGGAACGTCCCCGAAGTACGCCGCCCGGAAGCGCGCATGACCGGGGTCATTCCAGAACTCCCGGGGCACGGTGGGGAAGGGGCGCGTGCACACGAGCTCCCCCGGCGCCCCCACCACCCGCGCACCCCCCTCCTCCACCGGCGCCCGCACCTCCACCGCCATCCCGAGCCCCGCCCCCTGGATCTCGCCCCGCCGCACCGGGAGCGTCGGCACCCCCAGCACGAAGCACGACACGAGGTCTGTCCCCCCGCTGATGCTCGCCAGGTGCACGTCGTCCGCCACCGCCCGGTACACCCAGTCGAAGCTCGCCGGCGCCAGCGGGCTCCCGGTGGAAAGGATGCACCGGAGCGCCGACAGATCCCGCTCCGCCCCCGGCCGCACCTCCTCCTTTTCCATGAGCGCCAGGTACTTCGCACTCACCCCGAACACGCTCACGCCTTCGGCCTCGGCCAGCCGCCAGAGCACATCGGGCTCCCCGGGCAGCGCCGGCGCCCCGTCGTAGAGCACGAGCGCGGCCCCCTCGGCAAGCCCCGTCACGAGCCAGTTCCACATCATCCACCCGCAGGTGGTGAAGTAGAAGAACCGCTCGCCTCGCCGCAGGTCCACGTGCAGCACGTGCTCCTTCCTGTGCTGCAGGAGTGTGCCCCCCGCCGTGTGCACGATGCACTTCGGAAGCCCCGTCGTCCCCGACGAGTAGAGGATCGCCAGCGGGTGGTCGAAGGCAAGGCGCGTGTACTCGGGGATGCGAAGCTCGACGCCCTCACCCGGAGGTCCGCCCCCGGCGAGGAGGAAGTCTTCCCACGCGACCGCCCCGGGCACCCCGGGTGCGGCGGGGCCGGGTTCCAGGCCACGTTCCGCGGCCCCTGCGGCCTCGTGCGCCGGGGCCCCCCGGCGCTCCCCGCCGAAGGGCACCACCACCACCGCCTCCACCGAGGGCAGGCGCGCGGCGATCTCCGCCACCCGGGCGCCCAGGTCGATGGCCCTTCCCTTGTACCGGTAGCCATCCGCCACCACCAGGAGCCGGGGCTCGATCTGGCCGAAGCGGTCCACCACGGCGCCCGTTCCGAAGTCCGGCGAGCAGCTCGACCAGACCGCCCCCACGCTCGCTGCCCCCAGAAAGGCCACGATCGTTTCCGGAAGGTTCGGCATGAACCCCGCCACCCGGTCGCCGGGGCCGATCCCCCGGGCCCGGAGCGCGGCGGCAAACCGCGCCACCTCGTGGCGGAGCTCCCCGAAGCTCAAGGTGCCGCGCCGCCCGGACTCGTCCCAGCTGATCAGCGCGGTCGCGTCCGGATCCCGGTCTGCGGGGGCCAGGAGGTTCTCGGCGTAGTTCAGCCGAACCCCGGGGAACCAGGTGGGCCTGTGACCGGGGTCAAATCCCCCGGGCGGAAAGCCCGGCGGCAGGGGCGTGTCGGGGGGCACGAGTCCCGGGCCCGGGGCTTGGCCCGCCG
>JBJHBX010000286.1:0-4456 GCA_050485725.1 Gemmatimonadales bacterium
TCGCTGGGCTTCGAGCTGACCGGCGCCCAGGCCCGGGTCCTCCGCGAGATCTACGCCGACATGACCTCGCCCCGGCGCATGAACCGCTTCCTGCAGGGCGACGTGGGGGCCGGCAAGACCCTCGTGGCCCTCTTCGCCATGCTCCTGGCCGTCGAGAGCGGATGGCAGGCGGCGCTGATGGCCCCCACCGAGCTCCTGGCCGAGCAGCACGCCCGGAAGCTCCGCGAGCTCGTGGCGCCCCTGGCCGACGGCGAGGGGCTCGGCGTGGGCATCCTGACCGGAAGCCTCGGCGCCCGCGCCCGGCAGGAGACCCTCGAGGGGCTGCGCGAAGGGCGGATGCCGCTCGTGGTGGGGACCCACGCGCTGATCCAGGAGGGGGTCACCTTCCACCGCCTGGGGCTCGTCGTGGTCGACGAGCAGCACCGCTTCGGCGTGCGCCAGCGCATGGCCCTCGTCGACGCGACCCGCGGCCCGCACCCGGCCCCCGACGTGCTCGTGATGTCGGCGACCCCGATTCCCCGCTCGCTGGCGCTGACCCTGTACGGTGACCTGGAGCTGTCGGTCCTCGACGAACTCCCCCCCGGCCGGACCCCGGTCACCACGCTGCTGCGCCGCCCCTCGGCCCGGGAGGAAGTCTACGCCGGGGTCGAGCGCGAGCTCGAGGCCGGGCGGCAGGGGTACGTGGTCTATCCCCTGGTCGAGACCTCGGAAAAGGTGGACCTGCTGGCCGCGAGCGCCGAGTTCGAGCGCCTCCGCGACCAGGTCTTCCCGCATCGTCGTCTGGGGCTCCTGCACGGCCAGCTCCCCTCCGACGAGAAGGACGCCGTGATGCGCGCCTTCCGAGACGGGAAGCTCGACCTGCTCGTGGCCACGACGGTCATCGAGGTCGGGATCGACGTGCCGAACGCCACCGTCATGGTCATCGAGCACGCCGAGCGCTTCGGCCTCTCGCAGCTCCACCAGCTCCGGGGCCGGGTGGGGCGGGGTGGCGGGAAGTCCTGGTGCGTTCTCGTGGCCGAGGGGGGCGAGACCGCCATGGAGCGCCTCGAGGTCTTTGCGTCCACCACCGACGGCTTCGAGATCGCCCGGGCCGACCTGCGCCTGCGCGGGCAGGGCGACCTGTTCGGCGCCCAGCAGAGCGGCCGCGACCCGATGCTCCGCTTCGCCGACCTCGTGACCGACGAGGACCTCCTCCTCGAGGCACGCGCCATGGCCCGGGCCCTCGTCGAGGCCGACCCGGAGCTTTCGCACCCCGATCACCACCGGATCCGGAACACCCTCCACCTCCGCCATGCCGAGCGGCTCCGCATGTGGCGGGTGGGGTAGCGCGGCCCGCGCGGCCCCGGCAGCCCCGCCCGATTGACGCCCCTTCGCCCCCGCGCCTACCTTCCGGGCCGCGCCGGGCACCTGCCCCGAACCCGCTCCGCCCCGCGGCCGGGCGCGGCTCCAGGGCCGGCCCCGTGCGCATCGGCGCACCCACCGCATCCACACACACGCATCGCACCTCTCGCGCCGCGCACCCGAACCCCGCCACCCGCCAGAACCCCGGACCCCTTCCATGGCCCAGCCCCGCTACACCGAAGTGAAGGATCTCCACGCCCACCCCGGCGAGCGCGTGACGCTGGCCGGCTGGGTCGAGACCGTGCGCGTGCACGGAAAGGTGGCCTTCATCGTCCTCCGCGACGGCACCGGGCCGGGCGGCGGGGTCGTGCAGTGCGTCCTCGTGAAGAAGGCGCTGGACGATGCCGCCTGGGAGCTCGGCACCGGGGGGCTCACGCAGGAGTCCACCCTCGAGATCACGGGCCAGGTGAAGCCCGACGACCGCGCCCCCGGGGGGCACGAGCTCGTCGTGGACGGGCTGAAGCTCCTGGGGCTCGCCGGGGAGTACCCGATCCAGCCGAAGGAGCACGGCGTCGAGTTCCTGATGGATCACCGGCACCTCTGGCTCCGCTCCTCGATGCAGCGGGCCGGGCTCCGGGTGCGCGCCGAGGTCATGCAGGGGATCCACGACTTCTTCCATGCCCGCGACTTCGTGCGGGTGGACACCCCGATCCTGACCGGCTCCATCGGGGAGTCGGCGGGGACGCTCTTCTCCACCGACTACTTCGGCGAGACCGCGTACCTGGCGCAGACGGGGCAGCTCTACGTGGAGACGGCGTGCCCCGCCTTCCGCCGGGTGTACTGCTTCGGCCCCACCTTCCGCGCCGAGAAGTCCAAGACCCGCCGGCACCTGACGGAGTTCTGGATGGTCGAGCCCGAGGTGGCCTTCGCCGATTCGGAAGACAACATGCGCCTGCAGGAGGAGTTCGTGAGCTACCTCGTGGCGCGGGCGCTGGACCGGTGCGCCGAGGAGCTCAAGGTGCTCGAGCGCGACACCTCGACCCTCGAGGGGGTGCAGGCCCCCTTCCCCCGCATCTCGTACACCGAGGCCGTCGAATACCTGCGGTCGCAGGGGAGCGAGATCGAGTGGGGGAAGGACCTGGGCGGCGCCGACGAGACGATCCTGGCGGGGCGGAGCGCGCTCCCGACCCTCGTCCACAACTACCCGAAGGAGGCCAAGGCCTTCTACATGAAGGAGAACCCCGACGACCCGCGCACCGTGCTCTGCAACGACATGCTCGCCCCCGAGGGGTACGGCGAGATCATCGGGGGGAGCCAGCGCGAGGACGACCTGGACCGCCTCCTGGCCCGGATCCGCGAGGAGGATCTGCCCGAGGAGGCCTACAGCTGGTACCTGGACCTGCGACGCTACGGCACCTTCGTGCACTCGGGGTTCGGGCTCGGGGTGGAGCGAACGGTGGCCTGGATCACCGGGCGCCCCCACGTGCGCGAGATGATCCCCTTCCCGCGCCTCATGAACCGCCTCTATCCGTGATGCGTAACATGAAGACAGAAAACGCTTTGCCTGCCGCGCGCCGCCCGACCCCGGGGCCGGTGCGCACGGGGGTGCTCGCCGCGGCGGCCGCGCTCGCGCTGGCGGTGGGAATGCCCGCGCCGGCGGCTGCGCAGGACCGGGCGCCCACCGGGCCCCCGGCAGAGCTCGACTGGAGTACCGTGCAGGACTCGACCCACATCGTCTTCTCGATCGAGGGGCTCGAGGGGCCCGAGGCGGTCCGCTACGATCCGGAGCAGGACGTCTGGTTCGTGTCGAACTGGAACGGGGGCGGGAACGAGCGGAACGCCGACGGCTACATTTCGCGGGTGGCGGCCGACGGGACCATGGAAACGCGCCGCTTCATGGTGGGGACCGGGGACGCCCCCCTTCACGCCCCCCGGGGGATGTACATCGTCGGTGACACCCTCTGGGTGGCCGACGTGGACGGGGTGCACGGCTTCCACCGCCGGACCGGGGCGCAGCTCGCCTTCGCCGACCTCCGGCACCTGGAGCCGGGATTCCTGAACGACGTGGCCGCCGACGCCGGGGGCACGCCCTACGTGACCGACTCTTCGAACCCGCGCTTCTACCGCATCACGACCGGGGCCGACGGCAGCCGCTCGGGCGAGGTGGCCATCGAGAGCGAGCGGCTGGACCTGGCGAACGGGGTGACCTGGGACGCCGAGGGGGATCGCTTCGTCTTCGCGCCCTGGCGCCAGGGCGCCACGACCTTCTTCGGATGGCGTCCCGGCGAGGCCGAGGTCCACGAGGTCGCCGCGAGCCCGGAAGGCGGGCGCTTCGACGGGATCGAGCTGGTGGGATCCTGGATCCTGGCGGCGAGCCAGGCGGATCGGTCGCTCCACCTGGTGGAGCCGGGGGCGGGGAGCGGACGCCCCATCGTGATGACGGTGGGGAACCCCGCCGACATCGGGGTCGACACGCGGCGCTTCCGGGTGGCGGTGCCGTACATCGCGCTGAACCGGGTCGACGTGTGGCAGCTCCCCTCCTGGTGAGGCGGGCCGGCTGATGGCCGACGTCGTCCTCGACATGAAGGACCGGCGCCCGATCTGGGCGGTGCCGGGGTGGGCCGTGGACGAGATCCGGGCGGCACTCCCCGCCGGCTGGGCACTCCACGAGGCCACGACGGTGGCCGACGGCTCCGGCGACGGTGCCGGGGTGGGGCCGGGCGCCGAGGTGCTGGAGGCGCTTCGCGGGGCCTCGGTCTACCTGGGGTACGGGGTGGATCCCCGGGTCCTCGAGGCGGGGGGCGACACCCTTCGCTGGGTCCACTCCGGCGCCGCCGGGGTCGGCGGATCGCTCCACGCGCCCATGCGGGAGGCGCTCGCGGCGGGGCGCCTCGTCTTCACGAACAGCGCCGGGATCCACGGCCCGCCCATGGCAGAGACGGTGCTCGGCATGATCCTGCACTTCGTGCGGGGGTTCGACCTGGCGCGGACGGGGCAGGCCGAGGGGCGCTGGCACTCGGCCCCCTTCTTCCAGGCCGATGCGCCCCTGGTGGAGCTGTCGCAGCTCACGACGGGGATTCTCGGGTACGGGGGCATCGGGCGCGAGGTGGGGCGG
>JBJHBX010000287.1:0-4432 GCA_050485725.1 Gemmatimonadales bacterium
ACGTCATCCGGGGGCAGGGTTGGGCGGGGAGTGTCGCGTCGGCATCGGAGGGAGTAGAGTAACCCGGGCGGTATCTCCGGTCCACGCTCGATGTCGATCCCGATGTGCTCGGCGGGCGCCCCTCGCCTCGCTTCCACGTCTGCAGGCGGCCCGACCGGCCGCATCCCATTTCCCCTCGTTCCACGTCCCGCGACATGTCTCGAACCGACAGGCCCCTGGCAGCCCTGACCAGGACCGTCCTCTTCCGGGCCAGCCACCGCTACGGTCGTTCGGACTGGACGGACGCCGCGAACGCGGAGGCATTCGGCGAACTCACGGTTCCGCACCCCCATGACTACCGGGTGGATGTCACGGTCGAGGGGGCTCCCGACCCCACCTCGGGGTTCGTGGTGGATCTCGTGGCCCTGGATCGGGTGCTCGAGGCCCGGGTGCGCGGTCCGCTGCACGGCAGGCTCCTGAACGAGGCGGTCCCGGAGTTCCGTGATGGACGGATTCAGCCTTCATGCGAGGCGCTGGCGTGCTGGATCGCGGAACGCATCGGCCCCCACGTGCCTCCGCCGGCCCACCTGCGCGCCGTGCGGGTGGCTGAAAGCGAGGTGCTGGCCGCCGAGGTCCGGTGGACGGCATGACCGGCAGGGGGGAGCGACCGATTCCGGTCCGGGAGCTCCTGGCCGGTGCCAGGGGTCCGCGCCACGAAGAGGTGGAGGGATCGCCGGATGCCTCCGGCGCGGAAGCTCGGGCGGCTCCCCGCATCCTCGTCGTCGAGGGGGTCCGCTGGCAGGTGGAAGCCATCGGGCGCGGCCGGTCCGGCCATCCCCCGGACTCGGGAGCCACCCTCCTCCACCTGGCGTTCACGCAGGTCTCGGAGCCGGGCCCGGGAGGGGAACGGGGCGCGGCACACGACGCGGCCAACGGCACTTCCGAGGGTGCCGATGCCCCTCGGCGGGAAGGGATCGCCGTGGCCCGGGAGCTGGACGACCTCTCCGACGAGGCCCTGGAGGCGCTCCTGGCGCGAAGTCGGCCCGGCGCAGCCGGTCCGGGTGTGTCGAGGTGACACGGCATCCCGTGTCGATCTGACACGCATCGGGCGCGGGGCCGTCAGCGGACATCCTGCAAGTCATTGTGCGACTGGAGGATGCGGGTGAGTGTCGGGGTGGCACGTATCGTGCCACTTGCCCCGGCATCGAGTTGCACCTGATCCGCGAAGTGTCTTGCAGGGCCGGACCTCGACGAACCGTCGGGCGGTCCGGCCCGGAGGTAATCCACGATGTCACCCTACCGCGAGAACCCCGAGCTCACGGCGCGCCGCATCGGCGACCGGAGAAGGAACGATGACGCCCCGGGGATCGTGATCCAGGACGGCGGTGCCGGCCACGAGACGGTCCGCGTGGGCCCCCGCGTCCGCGCCTTCGTCTACGGGGAGGCCGCACCGGTCCTTCCCACCCTTCCCTTCGGTCGCTGGAAGGTCGCCAGCTGACCGTCACCCGTTCGCGTCCGCGGCCGAGGCGCCGGCAGCCCCCGCTGGGGTTGCCGGCGCCTCGTTCGTTGCGGGCTCCGGGGCTCTTCGACCAGGATCGTGGCACGCGGATGTGCCGTACGGGACCTCCGGGACCCCCGGGGGTAAGGGGATGGCGCGCCCGTACCCTCGCGACTGGCGCGCGGGGGGCGGGGATCCGAGATTGCCGGCGCTTCCGCCAGGGCTCCGGGCCTCGCACGCCCCGCCAACAAGTTCAACAGGGTGACCACCTCCGGTGTCAACAACTCCAGAAAGGCCGACTTCGGATGCGTCGCTGGTCCGACGTGCCGCTGCCGGTGACGCCGGTGCCTTCTCGGAGCTCGTCCGGAGGTACCAGCGTGCGGCCTACCTGGTTGCACTGGGAGTCACGCGTCGGCACGCAGATGCGGAAGACGTCGCGCAGGAAGCCTTCCTCGTGGCGCTGGAACGGATCGAGGAATGCCGCGATCCGGAGCGATTCGCGGGGTGGTTCACGACCATCGTGAAGAACCGGGCAAGGAACCTGCTCAGGCGGGAGCAGCTCAGGGAGGGAGAACCGATTCCCTACCAGGCGCCCTCGTCGGGGCCCCTGCCCGACCGCGAAGCGGAGCGGTCCGAACTCCGGGGAAACCTGGCGGAGGCGGTGGCCCAGCTCTCGCCGCTGCAGCGAGAAGTCGTGCTGCTGCACGACCTGGAAGGATGGAAACACAGGGAGATCGCGGAACGGCTCGAGATGCCCTCGGGAACGGTCCGCTCCCACCTGCACTTCGCCCGCAAGCGGCTCCGGGAACTTCTCGGCGATGTCGCGGAAGCGGGTGACAGGGAGAGGACATGAAGCACGACATCGAGCGCCATGTGCCGCTGGATGAACTGGATCCCGGGCGCCGGGATCCAGGCTACTGGGACCGGTTCCACGCGGCGGTGATGACTGCGGCGGCGCCTGAGCTGGCACGCCGCCGGGCCCTGCCCGTGACGGTGGGGGGCGTCCTGCTCTCGTGGGGCCGGATGATCGTACCCGGCGCCGCAGTCGCGGCCGCCGTGGCGGCAATCTTCCTCGTGCCCCAGGGCGAATTCGAGGAACCCGACACGCTCTACGCCGTCGAGGACATCCTGCGTGAAGAGGCCGACCGTGCCGCGCTGGCACCGGTGTTCCTCTCGGCAGGCGCCTTCCCCGAGGATGTCTTCGTCTTCGCGGTCGAGCGAGGTCCCGGTGGAGGTGGTCGATGAACCCGGATCTTCGGGCCCGACTGGCCACGATCGGCCTCATCGTGATCGTGTTCGGTGCCGGCGTGCTGGCGGGGATCGCCGGTGACCGGGTGCTGGGCGCCGACACCGACGACCTGATCGCCGGCGTGCCGTCGACCCCCGGTGAGGTCGAGCGAACGGACGACGATCGCGATGACGAAGACCGGTCGCAGGGAAGGTGGATCATCCACCGCGTTCCCCTCGAGGACGACCAGCGGGTGCAGGTCGACTCGGTTCTGGCCTACTACCGCGACCAGGTGCGTGGGCTCACGGACGCCTACAACGAGGCCTACTGGTCGGCCGTGCAGTCCACCCGCGACGAGCTCCGCGGGATCCTGCGCGAGGACCAGCGGGTCCACTACGACTCGCTCCTCGCGGAGCGGGACCAGCGACGCGGCAGGAACGGAAGCGACTGACAGGGCCACCGGGAAGCATCCCGTCTAACGGCCGGCGTGCCCGGCGCGTCCAACCCTTCGAATCCACCTGAGCGAACGTCTCAAGCCGGCCGGCCCGGTCCGAAGCCCCCGGGCCCCGGCCATCCGTTGCCCGGGAACGAACGAGAGCCTGAGCTGAAGATGCATCCTTCGAGCGACACCGTCATTCGTGCACGCGGCCTCACGAAGCACTACGTGATGGGGGCCGAGACCGTCCGTGCCCTCCGCGGCGTGGACCTGGACATCCGGGTCGGCGAGTTCGTGGCGATCATGGGGCCTTCCGGAAGCGGGAAGTCGACGTTCATGAACCTGATCGGGTGCCTCGACACGCCGACCGAGGGCGAGTACTGGCTGAACGGCCAGGACGTGTCCAAGCTGAGCGAGTCGCAGCTGGCCCGGATCCGGAACAGGGAGATCGGCTTCGTCTTCCAGACCTTCAACCTGCTGGCCAGGGCGACTGCGCTCCACAACGTGGAACTTCCCCTGATCTACGCGGGTGTCCCCGCGGCCGAGCGCCGCGCGCGGGCCGAGGAGAAGCTCCGGGCCGTGGGGCTGGGCGATCGGATGGGACACCGACCGCCCGAGCTTTCGGGCGGTCAGCGCCAGCGGGTGGCCGTCGCCCGCGCCCTGGTGAACGCCCCGGCCATTCTCCTCGCAGACGAGCCCACGGGAAACCTCGATTCGCGCACCGGCGTCGAGGTGATGGACACCTTCATCAAGCTGAACGAGTCCGGGCAGACCATCGTGCTCGTGACTCACGAACACGACATCGCCGAGTACGCGAAGCGCCAGGTGCACCTTCGCGACGGCGTCATCGAACGCGACTTCCTGAACGAGGTCCGGAGGGTTCCGGACTTCTCCCAGTTCGAGAACGAGGACGACCCGGCGGTCGTTTCCGTCCCGACCGCTGCCGCGGAGCCGGCCTGATCCACATGGAGAGCAACATGAAGAACGTGCATGATCGCAGCCGGTTCGGCCGGGTGTTTCGCGGAGGGGGAGTTCTCGTCCTGACGGCCGCCGTCGTCGCGGGATGCGGGGAGGGCCAGGCCGAGACGGCGCCGTCGGTGTCCACGGCCGACGTGGTCCGACGCGACCTGCAGATCACCGCGGAGGCCACGGGCCAGCTCGAGCCGCTCCGGACGATCGAGGTCAAGTCGAAGGCGTCGGGGGAGGTGCGCGAGGTTCTCGTGGACACCGGTGACCGCGTCGAGCCCGGCACGCTGCTGGTCACGATCGACGCCCGCGACGTCCAGAACGA
>JBJHBX010000288.1:0-4407 GCA_050485725.1 Gemmatimonadales bacterium
CGGGTCCAGGTCCAGGCGAAGGATCGAGCCCGGAATGTAGAAGTCCTCGCTCGGAAGCTCCGAGGTGGCATTGCCCACCCCCAGGTCGAAGGCCGAGATGGCCCAGTCCGTGGCCTGGTCGATGGCCACGATCCGACCCCCGGCATTGACGAACCGGTGGAGCGCCGCCTCTCCCGCTTCGCCGATCCCCCCTGCATAGGGCGCCGGAATCACCTGGGCGCTGAAGCCGTTCCGGATCGAGCTCGGGGACTGGTCCTGGAAGATGATCACGTCGTAACGGTCCTCCAGGTTCCCCGCCTGGATGTCCTGGTTCGTGAGCGGGTCGTGGACGATGCCGGAAAGATCGAAGAGCCAGCGGGTCCACCCCTCGGGCATCGGCTCCTGGTAGGCGCGGTAGAGGCCGATGCGGGGTGCATCCTCGCCCATCAGGTGGGCCGGCACGGGAAAGGCGAAGGTCTCGACGGGGTCGATGGGCCCGGAAAGCGCTTCCCGCGTCGTGGTGTTCACCGGGACCGCCTCGACGCCGAAGAGGAGCGGGAGGGAATGGGCGGTGGCATCGTAGGGACGGACCGGCGGCCCGCCGGGGTACTGCCGCAGGTCGGGGTACTCCTGGGCCTCGAGCATCGTCTGCGCGAAGGCCGCATAGGGCTGTCGCATCTGGATCACCCAGCTCCCCTCGGGGAACCGGCGTCCGTCTCCCGTGATCCCCGCCGGGGCCTCGCGGACCTCGACATCGGCGGTGGTGAGCACCCGGAGGAGCTGCTCCACGCCTGCCTCGTTCTCCTGCCCGGCCGGGATGATCCAGGCGGCCGGCCAGCGCTCCCACCCGTCTCCGGTCACGGCCTTCCGGTGAACCTCGTGAAAGTTCTCGAGCCAGAAGCGCCGGTTCTTCGCCGCGTTCCGAAGGAGGGCCACGGCGCCGTCCTCCATGTACCGGACGATGTCGTCGAGGCCCCAGCGCGCCCCGGGCCAGGGCGCGGGGAAGTTCGAGCTCATGACCCGGGCGTCGTAGTGCGCATCCCCCGAAAGCCCTTCGAAGGGCACGTCGATGGGGCGGGCCCAGTTCGCGCTCGCCGTCTCGGAGAGGATGCGAACCCCGCCGTGGTAGTGCATGTAGGCCCGCGCCGGGGTGAAGATGTCGAAGATCGCGTTCGTGACGATGCCCGTGTAGCCGTCCTTCGTCATGTCGGCAGCCATGTACGTGCCGAGCTGGTTCAGCGCCGCGATGAGGAGGGGATCGACGTTGGGCTCCACCGGATCGATGTAGGGCGGAATGAAGTAACGCGCGCCGCCGGACCCCATCTGGTGCACGTCGTGCACGATCTGGGGGCGCCAGCTGTTGTGGGCGCCCAGCACCGTCATGCGGGTCTCCTTCTGCGCGAAGAAGTACCAGTCCCGGTTGTTGTTGTGGCCGATGTAGTGGTGGTACAGGCGGGGCAGGGGCGCCCCCTCGAAGGCGGTGCCCCGGTGCTCCCGCCACCACTCCGAGACCATCTGGGTCCCGTCGGGGTTGAGCGACGGGATCAGGACGGTCACCACCTGGTCCAGGATCTCGACGATGTCGGGGTCCTCGGAGGTCGCCAATCGGTGCAGCAGGCTCGCGGGCATCTGTCCGGCACCCACCTCGGTCGAGTGGATGTGGCTCGTGATCAGCGCCACGACCCGTCCCTCGTCGAGGAGCCCCTCGAGTGCGTCGTCGGAGTCGATGCGCCGGGGGTCCGCCAGCAGGTGCTGGATCTCGCGGAACCGGTCGAGCCTTGCGTGGTTCTCCGGGCTCGTGATGATGAGCTTCACGAACTGTTCCCCGAGCGTCGACGTGCCCAGGGTGTCGAGGGTGACCCTGGGACTCGCTTCGGCCACTGCCTGGTAGTAGGCGAGGAGCTCCCGCCAGTTCGCGAGCTCCCCCTCGGCGCCGATGGCGTGGCCGAAGTGCGCCTCCGGGGACGGTACCACTTGGGCATCGATCGGTGCAGGCTGCGCGGTCCATGCGAGGGCCGGCACGAGGACGGCGGAAAGGAGGCGAGCGGCCGTGGCGGGTCGGCGGAGCATGTCAGGTCTCCGGGGAAGGGGGACTGCACGTGAGGGGGAGTCCATCGTAGGAAGCTAGGTGGCGAGGGTCAATCGCGGGTGTCATCTTCCCGGCCATGACTGGCCACCACGTCCCCCGTCCGTTCGCGCGCACGAGGTTCGTCCTCGAGCGATTCCTGCTCCGGGGCCCCCACTACCGGCTCCTCTTCATCGCTGCGGTCATCGGCCTGCTCTCGGTCGTGGCAGGCGCGCTGGTACTCCCGACGGGCACCTTCGAGGGCTTCTCCCACGCGATCTGGTGGGCCTTCCTGCGCCTATCCGACCCCGGGTATCTCGGAGACGACGAGGGCACCTGGGTCCGGGCCGTCTCGACCTTCCTGACGGTGGCCGGATACGTCGTCTTCCTCGGATCCCTCGTGGCGATCATGACGCAGTGGCTGAATGCCACGATCCTCCGGCTCGAGCAGGGCATGACCCCGGTCACCCGGAAGGGTCACGTGGTCATCGTGGGCTGGACGAATCGCACGGTCCCGATCGTGCGGGAGTTTCTCCTCTCGGAGGACCGGGTCCGACGCCTGATGGGGCTCCGCGGGGCGCGGGCCCTCCACATCGTGGTCCTCGTGGACGAGGTCACCCCGGCGCTTCGCCTCGATATGCGGGAACAGCTCGGGCGTCTCTGGGACGAGCGGCGGATCACCCTCCGGTCGGGGTCCCGACTCCGGGTCGATCACCTCGACCGCGCCGACCTCTTCCGCGCCGCGGTGGCGGTGATCCCGGGGTCGGACCTCGTCGCGCAGGGCGAGGGCGCCGTGGCGCTCGACACGCGAACGGTCAAGACGCTCCTTTCGGTGGACCAGGCGGTGCTGGAACGTGGGATCGCGGATCCACCCATGGTGGTGGCCGAAATCCACGACAGCCGGAAGGTCGCCCTCGCCCGGCGCAGCTACCGTGGGCCGGCGGAGTTCGTGGCCTCGGATGCGGTCCTCGCGCGGCTCGTGGCGCAGAACCTCCGGCACCCCGGGCTTTCCCATGTCTATGGTGAGCTCCTGGCGCAGGGCGACGGGAACGAGATCTACCTCCCCGAGGCTTCGGGGCTGGACGGGGTCCCTGTCGGGCACCTTGGCACGGCCTTCCCGCGGGCCACCGTGCTGGGCGTGGTGCGGGGGAAGGGAAGTCACGCCCGACCGATCCTGAATCCGCCGCCGGACTTCCCCGTCGAGGAGGGGGACCGTGTCGTGACGCTGGCGCGGCGGTGGGGCGACGTGCAGGAGGAAGCCCGGGGGGCGCCGGGACCCCCTGGGCCGCACGCGAGGCGTGATCCGGACCCACTCGCGGTGGTGGAGGCGCAAGCCCCGGGGGGAGGGACCCGCCGGGTCCTCGTCCTGGGGTGGAGCCTGAAGGTGCCGGCGCTCCTTCGGGAGTTCGGCTCGTACGCCGACGAGAGCTGGCATGTCGACATCTTCTCGCGCATCGAGGCGGGGCGTCGCGCCCACCTGCTGGATCGCCACGGTCTCGACGGAATCCTTCCCCGGGTGCGCCACCTGGAGGGAGACCTCACCGTGCACGCCGAGCTCCTCCGCGCGAACCCCTTCTCCTACGACGGCATCGTCCTGGTCGGGGGAGATGCGCATCGAAGTGGCGAGGAGGCGGACGCCCGGACCCTGCTCGGGGCACTCCTCCTGAGGGAGCTGGCCGACCGCCGCGGGAGCCCGCCGGCGATCCTCGTCGAGCTACTCGATCCGGCAAACCAGGCGCTCCTGGCACGAGGCCCCGGCGAGGTCCTGGTGACGCCGATCCTGATGAGCCACGTGCTGGCCCAGGTGGCACTTCGCCCCGAGCTCCGGTCGGTCTTCGACGAACTCTTCACCGCGGGCGGTCCCGAGATCACCTTCCGGGCCGCCCCCCGGTACGGACTGACCGGCGGGGTTGCGTTCCACGAACTGCAGCTGGCCGCGGCAGCCCTCGGCGAGACCGCCCTGGGGGTCAGGCCACAGGGCGGGGCACCCCTGCTGAACCCGGATCGAGGGGCTTCGTGGGATGCGGAGAAGATCGAGGTCATCACGCTGGCGGACCCCGGAGGCGGGACAGACCGGGCGGAGGAGGGCGTTTCCTCGCAGGGTTGACCTCCGGGGTTCGGCAGAACCGCTCCGCACGCAGCGGACGGCGGGCCCCCGAAACCTGCGGGCGGGTAGAGGGTCTGAACCCCCTCTTCCACACCACCCCCAGCGAATGGAGCCACTCGCATGCAACGTGTGATCGACCCCGCCACCGGTCGCGAACTCCGCGCCATCCCCCTGGACGGTGAAGCCGCCGTTGACGAAGCGGTGCAGGCCGCCGTGGCCGCGCAACGGGACTGGGCGCGCCGGGGCTTCGGCGCCC
>JBJHBX010000289.1:0-4397 GCA_050485725.1 Gemmatimonadales bacterium
GCTCGACGGTGTTCGTCCCGTACTCCTTCAGGACCTGGACCGAGACGGCCGGACTCCCGTTGATCCGGAAGTGCCCGGTCGGGTCCTCGAAGGTGTCGCGCACCTCGCCGATGTCCGAGATCCGCACCGGGGGGTCGCCGGAGCGCCCGCCGGGGAGGGGGAGGATGGCCGTCCGGATGTCTTCGGGGGTGGCAGGGCGGTCGCGGATGGTGACGGCCCACTCGAGGCTCCCCGTCCGCACGGCGCCCGCCTCGCGCACCAGGTCGAGTCCGTTCACCGCGCTCACGACCTGCTCGGGCCGGAGCCCCAGCCCGGCGATCCGCTGCGGGTCCAGCTCGATCTCGAGGATGCGCCGCCGCCCCCCGTCCACCACCACGTCCGAGACCCCGCGGATCTGCAGGAGCTGCGGGACCACCACGCGGTCCAGATGATCCCGGAGCGCCTCGACCAGGAGGGGGCCGGTGAAGGTGTAGCGGAGGAAGGGAAGGGTCGCCTCGCGCTGGAACTCGGTCGGGATGTAGGGCTGCACCCGTACGGGGCTCATCCCCCAGGGGAGCTCCTCCTCGAGCGAGGCGATCCGCTCGGAGAGCTCCATCCGCGCGAAGTCCATGTCGGTCTCACGGGCGAACCGCACCGTGATCGAGGCCGAACCCTCGTTCGTGACCGAGGTGATCCGCTCCACCCCCCGGATCTGCTGCACCGCCCCCTCGATCTTCGCGGTCGCGAAGGCCTCGACGGTCTCGGGCGAGGCGCCCGGCCAGGTGAAGGCCAGGGAGAGCTGGGGGAAGCTCGCGTCCGGCAGGAGCTCGATCGGGATGTTCCGCCAGGCCGCCACGCCCAGAAGTCCGACCGACAGGTAGACCATCGTGACGGCCACCGGCCGCCGGATGCTCGCCCGGATCACGGCGCCTCCCCCTCGCCCTTCCTCCCCCCGAGGGTGATGCGGACCCCCTCGACCACCGAGAAGAGCACCGGGACCACGATCAGGGTGAGGAGGGTCGCCACCAGGAGTCCCCCGATGACCGCGATCGCGATGGGCGCCCGCAGGTCCGCCCCCCGTCCGATCCCGAGCGCCATCGGGGTCAGCCCGAGGACGGTGGTCGCCGTGGTCATGACGATCGGCCGAAGCCGCACCCGCCCGGCCTCCACGATCGCATCGCGAAGCGCCGCCCCGCGCTCGCGGGCCTGCACGATGAAGTCCACCTTCACGATCGAGTCGTTCACCACGATCCCCACCAGGATGACCATCCCGATGAGCGACATCGTGTTGAGCCCCTCGCCGGTGGCCAGGAGCGCCAGGAGGGCGCCGACCAGCGCCAGGGGGACCGCGGCCAGGATCGTCCCCGGATGCACGAAGGACTCGAACTGCGCCGCCAGGATCATGTAGACCAGGACGAGCGCCAGCCCGAAGGCGAAGGCCAGGTCGCGGAAGGAGCGCCGCATCTCCTCGTTCTCTCCGCCCACATCCACCCGGAACCCGTCCGGGGGAGGGGAGGCCGCGATCGCCTCCTCCACCCGCCGGATCGCTCCGTCCAGCCCCCCGCTCCGAACGTCCGCGAGGACCGAGACGACCCGCCCCTGGCCCTCCCGCCGGATCTCGGCGGGACCGGTGGAGCGCTCGACCAGCGTCACCTCGCTCAGGGGCACCCCTCCCACCCGGAGGGTGCCGATCGTCTCGACATCGTGCCGGAGGGCGTCCGGGAGCCGGACCTGGATCGGGATCCTCCGGTCGAAGTCGACGAACTCCGAGGCGCGCATCCCGCGCATCCCCTGTTCGATCGCGTTGGCGACCGCCAGGGGCTGGAGCCCGTACCGGGCGACCTCCTCGCGGAGGATCCGGACCTCGAACTGCGGGTGGCCACGCTCGGATCCGACCCGCACGTTCGCCACCCGGGGCTCCTCGCGGAGCGCGTCGACCAGGCGGTCGGCGTAGGCGAAGGCTCCGTCCAGGTCATCCGTGCGGATTCGCACAGCGATGTCGGCCTCGGCGGCGCCCAGGATCTGCCCCAGCGCCGTGGCCTGCCCGGTGGTCACGGTGACCACCCCGTCCTGTGCCGCAGCGACGATCGACCCCCGGATCCGCTCCACCACCGGGTCGGTGGCGGCCCCTTCCCGGACCCGCACCTGGAAGCGGGCGGTGTGGAGCCCGGTGGCATCGTCCGCGGCCGCGAACCGTCGCACGTCCCGCCCGACCGTACCGAAGACGGCTTCCACATCGGGGTCGGCCAGGAGGACCGCCTCCACCGCTCGGGCCACCTCGTCGGTGCGCTCGAGCGCGGTCCCCTCGGGGAGCTCGATGCCGACCTCGAAGGCTCCCTGGTCCACGCGGGGGAGGAGGTCGCGGTCCAGCGTGGCGCCCCCCAGCACCGCCCCGCCCAGCGCCAGCCCCGCCATCGCGAGGACGGCGGCCCGGTGGTCCAGGGCCCACTCCAGCAGCCGATGGTATCGGGCGGCAAACCGATCGAATCCCCGATCGAAGGCGCGAAGGGGGGGCGAGAAGACCGCCGCTCCCGCGCGGCGCAGTCCTCCGGCCCAGAAGCGGAGGAGCTGGGCGACCACGGCGCGGAGCCACCCGAGGACCCACCCGGGGAGCCGCCAGGTCGTCCGGAGTCCCCATCCCACGGTGGCCGGAAGGCCGGAAGGGCGGGGTCCGGGCAGGAGGGGTGCGGGGCCCTCCGACACCCCCCGGGGATCCACCCGGAACCGGGCCGCCAGGGTGGGGAGGAGGGTGAGTGCGACCAGGAGGGAGACGCCCAGCGAGAAGGCGACCGCGAGCGAGAGGTCGCGGAAGAGTTCCCCCGCCACCCCCTCTACATAGATGATCGGAAGGAAGACGGCGATCGTCGTGAGGGTGGCCGCCGCGATCGCCCGCGACACCTCCCGCGCGCCCTCGCCGGAGGCGCGCACGGGATCGGAGCCCTCCTCCCGGTGCCGGAAGATGTTCTCCAGAACGATGATCGAGTTGTCCACCAGCATCCCGACCCCGAGGGCGAGCCCCCCCAGGCTCATGATGTTGAGCGAGACCCCCGCCAGGTCCATCAGCGCGAAGGTCCCCACCACCGAGATCGGGATCGCGAGCGCCACCGCCACCGGGTAGCGGGGCTCGCGCAGGAAGAGGAAGAGGACCAGGAAGGCCAGGATCCCCCCCAGGATCAGCGCCGACACGACGTTGTCGATCGAATCCGAGATGAACCCCGCCTGCGAGTGGGCCACGTCCACGGTCACCTCGGGGAACTCGAGCCGGAGCCCGTCCAGGACCTGCTCCACCAGCCCGGCCACCTGCACGGTGTTCGCGCCCGCCTCCTTGAAGACCATGAGCCCGACCGCCTCGCGCCCATTGTAGCGGGCCAGCGACTCGCGATCCGCGAACCCGTCGATCACCCGTGCCACGTCGTGGACCCGTACCGTGCGAGCCGTCCCCGCGCCGAGCGCCTCCTGCGCGAGGACCACCTCATCGATCTCGGGGACCGCACGGAACTCCCCCAGCGTCCGGAGGGGGAAGCGGGTGCGGCCGTCCAGGATCGTTCCCCCGGCCCCCCCCCGGTTGGCCTGGTCGATCGACTGTGCGATCCCGGGGATGGTCAGGCGGTTGGCCTCGAGGAGCTCGGGGTTCACCTCCACCACGATCTCGCGGTCCAGGCCGCCGGCCACCTGCGCCTGCGCCACCCCGTCGATCTGCTCCAGGCGGCGCCGGAAGACGTGCTCCGCCAGCTCCTTCGTCTCCCACAGGTCCTCGCCGGCCACCGAGAGGACCAGGATCGGGTCGGAGCGCGGGTCCACCCGGAGGATCTGGGGACGCTGCTGGAGCTCCGGGAGGGCGGCGCGCACGTTGTCGAGACGCTCCCGCACGTTGAGCATGGCGAAGTCCATGTTCGTCCCCCAGGCGAACCGGAGCGTCACCAGGCTGACCCCCTCGCGCGAGATCGAGCTCACACGTTCCACCCAGGGGGTGGTGGCGACCGCCGCCTCGATCCGCTCGGTGACCAGCCGCTCCACCTCTCCCGGGGCGACCTCGGGGTACGAGGTGTAGACCACGATCCGCGGATAGCTCACATCCGGGAGGAGGTCGATCGGAAGGCGGGTGAAGGAGATCGCGCCCAGGAGGACGACCGCCAGGAAGAGCATCGCGACCGCGACCGGGCGGCGCACCGCGAGACCCGGGAGGGACATCAGGGGGTCACCGGGGCTCCGAGCGCCCGCTCGAGCTGGACGAGAGCCCGCTCGAAGGCGTGGCGGGCCTGCAGGAGCTGGCGACGGGCCCCCGCCGCGGCCTCGGCGCTCCCCTGCACCTGGTCGTAGTCCACCTGCCCCAGCCGGTAGTGTTCCTGCTGGAGCCCCAGCCGCTCCTCGGCCAGCTCCACCCGCCGCTCCTGCAGCCGGAGGGTCCGATACTGGCT
>JBJHBX010000290.1:0-4385 GCA_050485725.1 Gemmatimonadales bacterium
CGGCCGCGTGTGGTTCCCCATCTCCAGGTGCAGCGCCACCGGGAGGAGGTGGAGGGGTGCGAGCCCGCGCGCCAGGAGCGAGACCCCGGGGCGGAACCCGAGCGGCCTTCGGGTCGCCGGGAAGATGCGCCCCTGCGGGAAGAAGGAGAGGGTGACCCCCTGGTCCCGGAGGAGCTCGATTTCGCGGAGGGTCCGGCGGAGGGTCACGGGGCGCTCGGGGTCGAATCCGCTGCCCCCGATCCACCCGAGGATCGGCGCCTTCCGGAGCTCGGCATCGAGCATCACGGTGCGGAGCGGAGACGCGGGGCGGATGCGGCGGTGCACCTCGCGAAGGAGAAAGCCGTCGTACCACGAGGTGTGGTTGGCGACCAGGAGGAGGGGCTCGTTGGGGGGGAGGGCGGCGCCGGCGGCCTCGATCCCCCCCAGGTGGATGCCGGCGAGGCGACGCTTCAGCCACGGCCGGAACCCCAGCTCGAAGAGCCGCCAGGCGCGGGGGCTGCCGGGCGGGCCCGGAAGGGGGAAGGGGAGGCGGGGGCCCCCCTCAGCCGACACGGCAGCCGGGCGCCAGGGGGAGATCGGCGGCGCTCGCGTCGGCCCGTGCGGAGCGGAAGGCAGCCTGCGATCGGCGGGCGGCTTCGGGGGCACGGTCGGCCAGGATCGCCTCGACGGCGTCGGCCATTCCGGTCCAGGTCCGGAGGGGGTAGCGGTCGGCGGCGGCGGGGAGAATCCGGGCCAGCGCCTCGAGGTCGGCTTCCACGCTGTCGCCGCGCCCCAGGATTCCCGGGAGGAAGGCGGTGGACACGAGCCTCAGGTAGCGCACCTCCACCTGCTCGGGGTGCGCCGCGACCTGCCGGTCGAGGAGCTCGAGGCCCCGCCTGAGATCGCGCACCCGGCGGTGAGGCCAGAAGCCGTGTCGCCCCTCGAGGGCGTGGAGGGCGCCGGCGTAGGCATCGGCCACCGCTCGCCCCTCGGGGGTGCGGGCCCACGGGGTCGAGGCCAGTTCCCGCTGGGCCGCCCAGGCGGCGTCCATGCGCGCGGCCTCGTCGACCGCCAGGAGGTGGAGAGTCCGAAGGCGCTGGAGGACGGTCGGATGCCGTGGACCGCCTCCCGCGGGGCAGCCGTCCAGCACCGCCAGGTCCGAGATCGCCACCGCGCGGGCGTCGGACGGCAGGATCTCCTCGCCATCGGCAGGCTGCATGGGTATGCTGTTCGCGGGCTGGGCCGCTGCGCCGGGGGGCGTGGCAAGGGCGCAGGCCAGTGCCAGCAGGACGAGCGCGGCGGGGTGCATTCGCCGCGACCCTGCGCATTTCCCATCACCCGCGGAAAGGGGTGCCGAGCCTTGGAACTGATCGACGTGCATGCCCATATCGGGTCGTTCGAGGGATACGATCTTTCGCAGGAGACGCTCCTGGCCGAAACGGCGGGGGCCGGTGTCGCGCTTGCGCTCGTCTCGAACATCGACGGAGCGGCGGTCCCCGGGAAGACCCGCGGGCTTCCGGAAGGCCGCACGAACCGGGCCACCGGACGCTTCGTGCGTTCGTACCCCGATCGCTTCCGGGGGCTCCTGTGGGGCCGACCGGACGTGGGAGATGCCTCGGCGCTCGAGCCCTTCGCCGCCCTCGAGGCGGTCGATGGATCGGGCGCGGGAGCACGCTGGACCCGGCGGCTCTTCGTGGGGGTGAAGCTCCACCCCGAGATGAACCATACGCCGGCCGACGCGCCCGCCTTCGACCCATACCTTGCCTTTGCGCGGAGGCACGGCTACCCGGTCGTGGCCCACTGCGACGGGCTCGTGGATGACGCCTCGGCGGCGCGGCTCCTGGCGCTGGCCCGGCGGCATCCCGACGTGCCGCTCGTGCTCTACCACACCGGCTTCCAGGGTCCCCACGAGCCGGCCATGGCGGCGGCGGAGGCGGCACTCCGCGACGGATCGGCCCAGCTCTGGCTCGAAACGGCCCAGCTCCCGCCAGGTCGGGCGGTGGAGGCGGTGGAACGGGTGGGCCCCGGGAGGGTGCTCTTCGGTACGGATGCGACCTTCTTCGGACGGGGGCACTACGCGCGCTACGATGGCCAGCGGGAGGCGCTCGCGCGCGCCCTCCCGCCGGCGGAGTTCGCAAGGGTCATGGGCGGAAACGCCCGAGCCCTCTTCCGCCTCGACCCGGAGCCGTCGGCCTGACGGCGTCCTTTCTCCGCACCCCTCCGACGCGAAGCCATGAGCGAGTTTCCCCCGCCATCCGAGATCCCCGCGCCGCCCCCGGGCACCGACGGCACGCCCCGGGGCGCCGAAGCCGTGCCGCCCCTGACCCCCGCCGCACTGGGTTCCAACCCCGTCGACGCCTTCCGGCGCTGGCTCGTCGAGGCCGAGGAGGCGTCGGGCATGCGCTACCCGAACGCCGTGACGCTGGCCACCGTCGACGCGGAGGGGCGCCCCGATGCGCGCGTCGTGCTCCTCAAGGAGGCCGACGCACGGGGCTTCATCGTCTTCACGAACTACCGCTCCGCGAAGGGGCGGGAGCTCGAGGCGCACCCCGAGGCGGCCCTCGTCTTCTACTGGGATGCGCTGGGACGGCAGGTGCGGGTGCGGGGGCCGGTGGAGCGGCTTCCGACCGACGAGTCCGACGCCTATTTCCAGTCGCGCCCCCGGGCCAGCCGCATCGGGGCGTGGACCTCGGAACAGAGCGCGACGATCGAGGGGCGCGAGGGACTCGAGGCCAGGTACCGCGAGGTCGAGGCGCGACACGAGGGGGCCGTGATCCCGCGGCCCCCGCATTGGGGAGGGTTCCTCATCCGCCCCCGCGAGGTCGAGTTCTGGCGGGAGGGCGCGTGGCGGCTGCACGACCGCATCCGGTTCCGGCGCGAGGGTGACCCGGCGGAGCCGGCCGGCCAGGTGGCGTGGACGGTGGAGCGGCTTCAGCCCTGACCGGAAGCCTGACCGGGAGCGCCGGGCTCGGGCAGGAAGCGCGAGGCCCTCACCACCTGCACCGTGCTCGTGAAGACGATCACGGCGTGATGCTCGAAGTAGCGCTCGGCGACCATCGCGACGATCCGCGACGCCACGCGCTCCGACACGAGGGTCTCGACCTTTACGCTCGGGCCCTCCCACTCGTGGGCGTGGATCTGGCTCGTGCCCTCGCCGGTCACGTCGGTCAGCGTGAAGCCCCGTGCGCCTGCCTCGCGGATTCCGGCCAGGACGCGGTCGCGGAGGAACCGCTCGACGATGATCGTGACGAGGGTCATGGGGGTCGTGGCGGAGGGCGAAGCGCCGGCGTCCCGGACCGGGTCGGGAGGGGCGGGCGCGTCGTCGGGTTCCATGGGCATGTCAGCCTGCCAGGCGCTGGGCCAGCGCGAAGAAGAGGGGAATGCCGATCACGAGGTTGAAGGGAAAGGTGATCCCGAGCGAAGCCGTCAGGTAGAGGGAGGGCTTCGCCGCGGGGAGCGCGACGCGGACGGCGGCGGGAGCGGCGATGTACGACGCCGAGGCCACCATCGTGCCGAAGACGCCGGCGCCCCCGATCGAGAGCCCCGCCAGCGTGCCGGCCCAGACGCCGAGGGCGCCGTGGAAGACCGGCAGAGCGGTGCCGAAGAGGAGGAGCTGGAGCCCCGTGGTCCGGATGTCGCGAAGGCGGCGGGCGGCCACGAGCCCCATTTCGAGCAGGAAGAGGGTCAGGAGCCCGGGAAAGATCCCGACGAAGAAGGGGTCCACCTGCGCCATGCGCGCCGGACCGGCCGCCCAGCCGATCAGGAGGCCCCCGACGAGGAGCACGATGCTGCGGCCGGTCAGCACCTCGTGCAGCAGGGGGCCCCATACGCCCCGCGAGGCCCGACCCCCGGTGTTGCCGGCGTCCGCGGCCTTCCCGCTCCCCCACCTGGCCAGCAGGATTCCGATGCCGATGGCCGGCACCTCCAGGATCGCCACGAGTGCGGGCATGAAGCCCTCGGCGGGAATCCCGATGGCGTCGGCGAAGGCGATGGCGGCGAGGAAGGTGACCGCCGAGACCGATCCGAAGTGGGCCGCGAGGGCCCCGGCGTCGATCCGGTCCAGTCGCCCCAGGTACCGGAAGGCGGCGAAGGCGGTAAGGGGCGTGACCGCGCCGAGGACGAGGGTCACGAGGGCCGGGGCCACGATCTCGGCCAGCGGGGTCACCGCCAGCGCGGCGCCTCCCTTGAGCCCGATGGCCAGGAGCAGGTAGATCGAGAGCCCCTGGTAGAGGGGCTCGGGAAACTCGAGGTCGCTCTTCACGAGCGTGGCCGCGGCACCCAGCGCGAAGGCCAGCACCACCGGCGACAGGAGGTTCGTGGCCAGGATCTCGACGAGGCTCACGGGCGGAAGCTCATGCTCGGGCGGTCCCGGTTCTGGGGCAGGGGCGGCGAACGGCGCACGGAAC
>JBJHBX010000291.1:0-4384 GCA_050485725.1 Gemmatimonadales bacterium
GATGACCCCCGGGCGCCCTGGAAGGGGGGTGGCGTTCCACCAGTGGAGGTAGGGACCGAAATCCGGGGGCTCCATTCGGTTGTCATGACGGTCCGGGACCCGGACGCCTCGGCCTCGTTCGCAGCAGCGATGCTCGGCATGGAAGAGGTCGCCCGGGGCGAGGGCTGGGTGCGCGTGCGCGCGCCGACTGAAGGGGCCGGGCACCCCGCGCGAGGCAACCCGGGGCGCATTCTCGACATCGTCCGGGCCCCGGACCACCTGCCCGACGCGGTGAACGGGACCGGGACCGTGCACCACGTGGCCCTGTCGGTGACGGACGACGAGGCGCAGCACCTCTTGCGGGCGCACCTGGTCGAAGCCGGGGTCCAGGTGACCCCGGTCAGGGACCGCAAGTACTTCCGGTCGATCTACTTTCGCGAGCCCGGCGGCGTCCTGTACGAAGTCGCGACCATGGGTCCCGGCTTCGCCGTGGACGAGTCCCCCGGAGCGCTCGGCGAGGCGCTGCGCCTTCCCGATGACGTAACGGACGACCCGGCCGACGTGGAACGCAGGCTGGACCCGGTCCGGGTGCCGGGCACGCGCCAGGGGTCCTGAAGCGCCTGCAGCCGTGCGCCGGGAGCGCCCCGGTCAGGGATTCCCGAGGCTCTCCGCCACGGAGATGCGCGGTCCCGGTCCGCACGCGGTCCCGTAGTCGTATTCCAGGACGAATTCCTCCTGGTAAACGACCTCGAGGACCGGATCCCGCCTCACCTGCTCGGCCACCCGGCGGGCTGCCAGGGCGAGCTCGGGGTCGGTGGCATCACCCCTCGCGGCGACGAGCGCACCGAGCGCCCGCCGATGTGCGTCGGCCAGGGTCCTGAATCCCTCGACGTTCCGTGCCATGAGGGCTCGCCGCTGTGGACCCCCGGTCACGAGGTCGTCGTACTGCCGGGCGGTGGGCCCGACCCAGGTGCCGAAGGGGGTCTGCATGCGGGTGGCGCCGGGATTGAAGTACACGGCGTTCGCGAGGACCTGGTTGGCCCATTGCTGGGCCGAGGGAGACGACGACGCGTTCACGCTGAGCGCACGCATCAGGTCCTGCATCCTGTTCGCTTCCACCCGCCGGGCGAACCATGCGTCGCGCTCGGCCCAGGCCTGCGGAGACTCGTTCAGCGAGCGCCCGATCCGGCGGGCCATCTGCTGTGACTCGGCGAGCAGGAGGTCGGCGACGCACGTGGCCCGGTCCGGGTCGAGGGTGGCGAAGGCCGCCAGGTCGAGCTCGGCGGTGGGGGCGGGTTCGCCGGTGTCCGGCGCGGGGGTCGAGGCACAGGCCGCGACGAGGAGAACGAGGACCGGGGGGAGCGCCAGGCGCTGCATCATGCGGGCGGGGGCGGACATGGCGTGGCTCCGTCGAGGGGGGCGAATGTCTGGTGGTGCTACGAGTACCTGCGCGGAAAGGTTCCCCGGGTCGTCGGGGCGTCCGCCCTACCGGGCTCCGTGGGCGGTGAAGGGGATCCTTGCCCAGGTCTCGACGGGAATCCCGTCGATCAGCCCGGGCTCGAACCGGGCGATGCGTGCCAGTTCCACGACGCGCCGATCGAAGATGCCGTCCCCGGAAGGGGTCCCGACCCGGATTTCGCCGGGCGTGCCATCGAGCCGCACCTCGATGTCGACCACCACCGCGCGGGTCTGCCCCGCCGGGATCTCCTCGCCGAGGCGCTGCATCTCGATCTCGAGGCGCGAGGCGTTCAGCGGGCGGGGGGCGCACCCCCAGGTGGGCAGGAGCTGGAAGGCGTCGAACCCCTCCGCCCGGGGATCCACCTGCACTCGAAAGCGAACCGGCGGTTGGGGCTGACCCTCGCCCGGGTGCGGGGGGTCGGCATGGACATGGGCCAGGAGGACCCGGCCGAGCTCCTGGACCCAGGGGTCGTTCTCGGGTCCCGCGAGGAGCCGGACCCAGCCCTCGGTTGCCGGCTCACCCGAGCCCGGTCTCCGGACCGTGAAGAGGAGCGGTGCAGGGCCGTTCCACTCGGCGGCCTCCCCCTCCTCCATCCAGCCGAGGACCCCGGCGGCATCGACAAGGACACCCACGGGAAGCGGGATCTCGGGCCCGGCGCCGCAGTGCGCCTGGTGCGCCCGCTCGCCCAGCGCCGTCGGGACCGGTCCCCGGGTGGCGCAACCGGCGGCGAGCAGCGCCGCGACGAGCACGAGCCCCGGCAAGCCCCTTCGAAGCGTCCTCATCGGACCGTCACTTCGCAGCGCGTCCCGCAGTGAGCGGCGACCAGCAGATCGAGCAGCTCCCAGAACTCGGAGTGGTTCACGCGGCGCCCCCCTCCCGGCACGGTCTTGTGTGCCACCACGAGGTCGAGCGCCGGAAGGACGGTGATGTACTGCCCGACGGCGCCAACCCCGGTGAAGGCACCCTCCCAGGCACCTGCGGCCGAGGGTCCGTCCCAGACCCAGGTCATGTAGCCATACCCGTGGGGGCCGGTCCTCCGGTGCTCGGGGTTCATCTCGCCGACGGGGGTCACCGCCGAGGTCATCTCGGCGATCCACTTCTCCGACACGATGGACCGGCCCTGCCAGCGACCCTGCCGGAGCATCAGTTCGCCGATTCGGGCCATGTCGCGGGTCGACAGGTGCATGTGGTATGACGGATGCATCGAAGCGTCAAGGTTCCCGCCCTTCACGTGGCGGGCCCGGTCGAAATCCTCGAAGCCGAGCGGCCCGGCCAGCTCCTGCTCGAGGGCATCGAAGAGGTCTCGACCGGCCTCCATCTCGAAGAGGGTTCCGGCGGCGTTGAAATCCCAGTTCGAGTAGAGGTAGTAGCTTCCCGGCGCCACGGTTCCGCGCGCCGGGGCCGACGCCAGGTCGTCTCCGGCGTTCGAGGCCGGAAGGAAGATTCCGGAGCGGGCCGCGATCACGTCGCGGATGCGGGCGGTCCGTTCGGTTTCGGTCAGCCCCCCGTGCTCGTCGAGGCCGACCTCCGCCAGCGTCCGGTCGAGGTCGATGCGTCCGCGGTCGACCTCGATGCCGTAGAGAAGCGCCAGGACCGTCTTCCGTACCGAGGCCAGGTAGCTGACCTCCGAGAGGTCTCCGAGCTCGAAGGCGACGCGGCCCCCCGTCAGGACCATCATGGCCGAGCTGTCCATCTCCCGGAAGCGCGCCTGGACGGCGGCGAGCGCCGCGCTCGAGAAGCCCCCTTCCTCTGGCGAACTCCAGCGCTCCCACCCCTGCGCGATTCCCTCGACGGGCAGGAGCAGGACGAGGGCGACGAGAAATGCGAGGCCCGGGATCCGGCGGGCTCGCACGCGATCCGCTGCATGAAGCGTGGTGGAGCGGGGAGCGGTCGGCATGAAGGGCTCCGGGTGCTGGATCGTCGGGTCAGGCCGAGAGCGCTCGCGCCCGCTTCCAGACCCGGTCGAAGGCCGGTTCCGTCAGGGTCCCGGTGAAGGTGTTCTGCTGCGATGGATGATACGATGCGACGACGTGGAGCGCACCGGCCGTCCCGGGTTCGTTCCCCGGAATCACGAGTTCGACCCCGTGCCCGAACCGGGGCTTCGGCGAGGGAACCCCGAACCCGCGGTCGCGGAGGATGCGTAGCACCTGGTCGAAGGCGAACGCTCCGAGGGTGACCACGCAGCGGAGCCGGGGAAGGAAATGGTCCAGCTCCGCCTCCAGGAAGGGCCTGCAGCTCCTGCGTTCCTCGGGCGTGGGTCGGTTCGCCGGCGGGGCGCATCGGACGGCGGCGGTGAGCCACGCGCCGGCAAGCACCAGCCCATCGTCCCGAGAGGTCGAACGTGGCTGGTTCGCAAAGCCTGCCCGGTGCAGCGCGCGGAAGAGCCAGTCACCGGAACGGTCTCCGGTGAACATGCGCCCCGTCCGGTTCGCGCCGTGCGCGGCCGGTGCGAGCCCGACGATCAGGACCCGCGCATCGGGGTCGCCGAAGCCGGGAACCGGACGGCCCCAGTAGGCCTCCCCGGCGAAGGCCGCGCGCTTCTCCCGGGCCACCTGCTCCCGCCATGCCACGAGGCGGGGGCAGCGGCGGCAGCCGACGACCTCGGCCTCGAGCGCCTCGAGTCCGCTCACGCAGGGCTCATCGCCGGCGGAGCGCGTTGAAGAAGATCGGCCACGAGGCCACGGTCTGCCCGCGGAAGTTCGGCTGGAAGCCGAAGAGGACCACCGAGCCCTCCCCGACGGGGACCTCGACCAGGGCGGGCTCGCCGGCCACCGCCTCGGCGCCCAGCACCCACCCGGCGAGCCATGGATCTCCGGCGCCGTAGCGTCCCACCACGACGGCGTTCGGGTCGTCGACCCGGAAGGCCCGGCTCGTCCGCCAGTACCAGGCGACGTTCTCCGCCGGAACCCCCCGGGCGAGCTCGTGCGACGGGTCCAGGTCCAGGCG
>JBJHBX010000292.1:0-4381 GCA_050485725.1 Gemmatimonadales bacterium
CCCGAGCGTAGCGCCGGGTCGCTTCCTGTCCGTCCCCGCCCCCGCCGCCCTCCCAGGTATCGGGGTCGGCGAGGGCCGCCTCCAGCTCCGACTGCTCCGCCTCGAGCCGCCCGATCGCCTCCGTCAGCGTCTCGAGCTCGCGCGCCTCGCGCCAGCTGAGCCGCGTCCGACCCGAGGCCGCACGGGTGGCCTGGGCTTCCGCACGTGCCGCCTCCGCCCGGAGCGCCCGCTCCGCCCGCTCCGCCTCGCGCCGCCGGGCCTCGCCCTCGGCCTTCGCGGCCTCGTGCCGGGCGAGCCAGCTGTCCCAGCTCCCGTGGTGACGCGTTACCCGCCCGCCCCCCGCCTCGTCGTCGAAGACGAGGAGCGAGGTGCACACCTTGTCGAGCAGGTAGCGGTCGTGGCTCACCACGAGAAGGCATCCCTCGAAGTCCAGCAGAAGCTCCTCCAGCACCTGCAGCGTGTCCAGGTCCAGGTCGTTCGTGGGCTCGTCCAGCAGGAGCAGGTTGAAGGGCTCGAGGAAGAGCCGCGCCAGGAGCAGCCGGTTCCGCTCGCCCCCCGACAGCGCGCTCACCCTCTGGTCGTGCACGTGCGCCGGAAAGAGGAAGCGGTCCAGGTAGGCCCGCAGGTGCATCTGGCGCCCCCCCACCTCGACCCAGTCGCTGTCCGACACGGCGCGCCCCACCGTCAGATCGGGATCGATCTCGCGCTCCTGGTCGAACCAGGCAAGGCGCGTGTTCTCGCCCAGGACGACCCGGCCGGCATCGGGCGACTCGACCCCGGCCACGAGGCGCAGGAGCGTCGACTTCCCCGCCCCGTTCGGCCCCACGATCCCGACCCGATCCCCGGCCAGGAGCCGGTCCGTGACCCCGGTCAGAACGGGGCGCCCGTCATACGCCTTCCCCACCCCTTCCAGCTCCAGGATCTTCCGCCCGAGCCGGGGGGCAGCGGCCGCCTCCAGTTCGACGTCCCGGATCCGATCCCGGTCCCGTTCCCGCTGTCGTTCGGCCAGCGCGTGCGCCCGGGCCCGGCGGGCCTTCTGCTTGCCTGTGCGCGCCGGCGGGGAGCGCCGCGCCCACGCGAGCTCCTTCTCGATCCGCTTCCGTCGCTTCTCCTCCTCGACCTGGAGCCTCGCCTCGCGCTCCATCCGCGCCTCGAGGTAGTCGGTGTAGCCGCCGTCGAAGGACTCGAGACCCTGGGCCGAGACCTCGACCATCCGGTCCACGACCCGGTCCAGGAAGTAGCGGTCGTGGGTCACGAGGATCACGGTGCCCCGGAAGTCGAAGATCGTCTCCTCGAGCCAGAGCACCGTGGCCGCGTCCAGGTGGTTCGTCGGCTCGTCCAGGAGGAGGAGGTCGGGCTCCGAGAGCAGCGTCCGCGCGAGCGCGACTCGCCGGCGTTCGCCGCCGGAGAGCGTTCCCATCGGGCGTTCCCATCCCTCGACACCGAGGCGGGTCAGCACCGTCTCGACCCGGTGCCGCGCGTCCCACCCCCCAAGCTCCTCGATGCGGGCGGCGAGGTCCCCCTGCCGTGCGAGAAGGTCCTCGAGCGCCGCGCCCTCCGCCCCTGCGACCGATGCCGTGACCCGGTCCCAGGCGGCAAGTGCGTCGAAGAGTTCGCGGCGCCCCTCGCCCACGGCATCGAGCACCGACTGCTCCGGGTCGAAGGCGGGATCCTGGGCCAGGTAGCCCACCCGTGTTCCCCTTCGCACCGCGAGCGTTCCCGCGTCCATCCCCTCCTCGCCCGCCAGAATCCGGAAGAGGGTGGACTTCCCCGAGCCGTTCCGCCCGATGATCCCGACCTTCTCCCCCTCCTGCACCGAGAGGTCGACGCCGTCGAAGAGGGTCCGGGCCCCGTACGACTTCACGAGCCCGCGCAGGTCGAGCACCGCCGGAGGCATGGCCGGGGTCCCCTCCTCAGAATCCGGGGATGCGAAGGTCCCGCATCTCCGTCCGCACCGGTGCGGCCCCGTCGTCGCGGCCGAGGGCGGCCAGCAGGCGCACCGCACCCCGCACCACCTCGCGGGCGGTGGTCCACGCACCGCCGGCGGGGGTCCCCGATTCGAGGCCCCCCGGATCGGATCCGCCCCGGGCTTCCTCCATGAGCAGTTCGAAGAAGGTGCGCTCGGCCGGGTAGCGCCGGAGCTCCACCGGGGCGTCGGGGGCGAGCCCGGCAAGCTCCCTGGCCTCGCGGATCGCCGCCGGGTAGCCGCCCAGCACATCGACCAGGCCGCGCTCCACCGCGTCGCGTCCGGTCCAGACACGACCCCGGGCGACCTCGTGCACCGCATCCCGGTCCATGCCGCGTCCCTCGGCCACGAGATCCACGAACTCGTCGTAGACCCGCTCCACGCTCCGGGCAAGCCAGGCCATGTCGTCGGGGCCGAGCTCGGAGGTCATCTGGTAGAAGGGATGGGCGTCGCCGAGGTCCACCGCATCGAAGGTCACCCCGAAGCGCTCCAGGAGGCCGTCGAGTTCGAAGCGTCCGGCCACCACGCCGATGGACCCGGTCAGGGTGGAGGGCTGCGCCACGATGCGGTCCGCGTGGGCCGAGACCAGGTAGCCCCCGGATGCGGCGGCGTTCCCCATGCTCACGACCACCGGGATCCCCTTCTCCCTCGCCCGCGAGATCTCGCGCCTGACCACGTCCGAGGCCACGTACGACCCCCCTGGCGAATCCACCCGGAAGATGATGGCCCGGGTCCGGTCGTCGGAGGCCGCGTCGCGCAGGTGCCGCGCCACCGTACCCGCAGCGAAGACCCCTGCACTCCCGAAGGGATCGAAGCCGGGGGCGGTCCCCCGCTGGATCGTGCCGGCTCCGTGGACGAGCGCAATGCGGTCGCCCCGGCTCCAGGCCCGGCCGACCCCCTCGGCGTACCGTCGGAGCGACACCCCCGGGAGGGCCGCGTCACCGGACGCCGGATCGATCCGCGCATCGAAGGCCTCCCGGGCCTCGTCGGCGTAGGCCAGTCGGTCCACGAGCCCCGCATCCAGCGCCTCCGTGCCGCTGAAGGGACCGCGGGCCAGGAGCACGAGCGCCGAATCCACCGGGATCCCGCGCCCCTCGGCGATCCCCTCCACGAGCCCCTGCCTGAGCGACCGGAGCACCGCCTCGAGCGCCTCCCGCGAGGGGCCCGAGAAGCCGGTCGAGGTGAAGAGCTCGACGGCGTCCTTGTACTCGCCGCGCGCCTCGAAGCGGGCGTCCACGTCGTAGCGATCAAGGAACCCCGCCAGGAAGGGAGCCTCGAGCGACAGGCCCGCGAGCCCCACCTCGCCCGAGGGCTGGAGCACGATCTCGTCGAAGGCGGTGGCCACGAAGTAGGCACCCTGTGCCGGAGCGAACTCGCCGAAGGTCTCGGCGAAGAGAAGTGCCGGCTTCCCCGACGCCCGGAAGTGGAGGACCGCGTCGCGGATTTCCTCGGTCACCGCCCAGCCGCCGACGCCCTGGCCACCCCGCACGCGGAGGCCGAGGACCCGGTCGTCCTCGGCAGCCCGGTGGAGGGTCGCCACGATCCCCTGCAGGTCCTGCCTTCGCCGGTCCAGCGCGAAGGCGAAGGGGTCGTCGGAAGGGGTCGAAGCCACGCCGCGGGTCAGGTCCAGCTCCAGCACGAACCGGTCCGGCATCCGGGGGTCCGAGCTCCCCAGAAGCGCCCACGAGATCGCCACGAGGAAGAGGAAGCCGAAGATCACGAGCCCGCCCACCGAGGCGAGCGCCACCACGAGAAATCGTTTCATGGTCGAAAGCTACCCGAACACCGGCCGAGGTTCCACGGGGAAGGCCCCGCCGGGTACCCCCGCCCGCCCCGTCGTGTCATCTTGGAGCGTCCGGCCCGTCCGCGCGGGCCCCGAACCCCGCCCTCCCGAGGGTCGCCCGTGAATCCTCTCCGTCCAACGCCTTCGGTCCGGACGCCGGCCAGCGGCGCCCGCGGCGCCCTCGCCGTCCTCGCGCTGGGCCTCCATTTCGTGGCCGCGCCCTCCGCCCTCGCGGGACTCGTCGAGGCACCGGAAGGGTTCCGGCCCGGGGCGGACGAGCCCCGACAGGACGCACCCGCCGATGCCGCGCCGGCACCGGGCACGCCCGGGCAGGACGCCGCGTCGCCCCGCTACCGGGTCGTGCTCCTGACCATGGACCGGGGGGACCAGGTCTACGAGATGTTCGGCCACAACGCGCTCCTGATCGAGGACGCCGCGACCGGCCAGTCCCTCGCCTGGAACTGGGGGCTCTTCAACTTCGAGGACGTCGACTTCATTCCCCGATTCCTCCGGGGGACGATGCGCTACTCGATGGGCCCTGCGGACCCCGAGCCCTTCATCGCGAGCTACCGGGCCGCGGAGCGCCAGGTCTACGCGAACGAGATCCACCTGACCCAGGCGCAGGCCGCCGA
>JBJHBX010000293.1:0-4369 GCA_050485725.1 Gemmatimonadales bacterium
GGGCCTGGTAGGTGTCGAAGAGCTCGTGCACCAGCGGGTGCATCTCTTCCGGGATCCCGGCCGGCACCTCGGCGATCTGGGTCTCGAGGTCGATCACGTTCACGAGGAGAAGGGCGTGGTGCGCCGTGAGCGCCCGCCCCGACTCCGAAATGATGTGCGGCATCGGGAGCTCGTGCTCGCGGCAGGCCTCGGCCAGTGCGTACACGATGTCGTTCGCGTATTCCTGGATCGAGTAGTTGACGCTGGCCACCCCGGTGGAGCGGGAGCCGTCGTAGTCGACCCCGAGCCCGCCCCCCACGTCGACATGGGTCACGTCGAGTCCCAGCTCGCGCAGCTCCACGTAGTACCGGGCCACCTCGGTCATGGCCGCCTTGATGTAGCGGACGTCGGGAATCTGGGAGCCCAGGTGGAAGTGGATCAGCTTCAGGATGTCCTCGCGGCCGGCGGCCCGAAGCTTGTCGACGACCCGCATCAGCTCCGAAGCCGAAAGCCCGAACTTGCTCTTCTCGCCCGCGGACTCGGACCAGCGGCCGACGCCCGAGGAGGAGAGCTTGATCCGGATCCCGGCGGTGGGGACGACCTCCATCTCGTCGGCCACCTTCAGCAGCAGGTCGACCTCGGAGATCTTCTCGATCACGATCATCACCTCGTGGCCGAGCTTCTGCCCCATCAGCGCCAGGTAGAGGTACTCCTCGTCCTTGTAACCGTTGCAGATGATCATGTGGTCGGTGCGCTCGGTCAGCGCGAGCACCGCCTGCAGCTCCGGCTTCGAGCCCACCTCGAGCCCGACGCCATGGTTCGATCCCAGTTCGACCAGCTCCTCGAGCACGTGCCGCTGCTGGTTCACCTTGATCGGGTAGACGAGGGTATAGTCGCCGTCGTACCCGAACTCCTCCCGCGCGATCCGGAACTTCTCCGTCATCGTCTCGATGCGGATGCGGAGGATGTCGGGGAAGCGGAGCAGGAGGGGCAGCCCCACCTCCTGCGCCTCCAGGTCCATGGCCACCTCGAAGAGGTCGAGGCCGAGCTCGGGATCCTTCGTCGGATGCACCGTCACGTGCCCCTTCTCGTTCACGCCGAAGAACCCGACGCCCCAGGAATCGATGTTGTAGAGCTCACGGGCGTCGTCGAGGGTCCATGCCATGGCGATGCGAAGCTTTCCGGTAGGTGGGAGATGCGGAGCGCGGAGGCGCTCCGGCCCGTGCCTGGGCCCGCGGCCCGGCCCGCGGCATGTGCCGCGGACGTCGAGGCCGAGCCAGGCTGCGGTGACGGGATGCGCGCGAAGTACCCGGAAAGCTGCCCGATTGTTCGGGGCGCGGAAAGGGGCCCTGGGCGGGTGGGCCCCGGGGCGCGGGCGTCCCCGGGGCCGCAGCCCTCCGCTCAGAGCTCGGGGAAGACCAGCCCGAAGCGCTCGCAGAGCCCGGGTACGCTTGCCAGGTCCATGTCGAGCGCGTACTTGCGGCTGATCGCCGCGAAGGCCTGGGGGTCGCCCCAGGCCGCGGCGACCTCGCGGAAGTAGTCCTCGAAGCCCGCCGGCGAGATCACCTCGATGATGTGGCAGGGCGTGTCGCCCGCGTTCCAGAAGGTGTGCCACTGCTTCCTGGGCTTCATGACCCAGGTGCCCGGCCCCGCCGTCACGACGTCGTCGCCGAGAAGGGCGCCCAGGGTGCCTTCGAGCACGTACGAGTACTCGTCCTCGTTGTGGTGGAAGTGAAGGGGGGCCGCCAGGGCCCGGGGGGCGATGGGGTGATGGACGATGCTGAAGCGTCCGCCGGAGAGGTGCCCGTCGAGCTTCCAGTCGACACCGAGCCCGCCGAAGTCGAAGGATTCGCCCCCCTGCGGAGGAACGATGTGGGGCAACTCGAGGGTGGGGCGGTTCGCATTCCGGGACATGGGATGCCTCCCGTTGAGGTCCGAAAAGTAAACAGTGGTGTTTACCATGACGATGGGAACATGGTCATTGTTTCGAGTATTGGCAAGGCGGATGTGAACGGGTATGTTCATGCAATGGGACGAGCATCGGCGAGGGAACGGATTCTCGAGGCCGTGGTTGCGCTTCACGAAGAGGTGGGGCCCGCCGCCACCACGATCAGCGCGATCGCCGAGAGGGCGGGGGTGCAGCGCCTGACCGTCTACCGGCACTTCCCCGACGAGCGGTCGCTGATCCGGGGGTGCTCGGCGCACTGGAGCGAATCGCATCCGCCGCCCGATCCAGCCGGGTGGGTCGGCGCCCGGTCGCCCCGGGCCCGGCTCGAGGCGGCCCTCCTCGCGCTCTATGCCTGGTACGCCGGGGGAAGGCCGATGCTGGAACGTGTCCTCGAGGACGAGGCGAAGGTGGAGGCGCTCGCCGAGGTCATGGCCCCGCTTCACGGCTACCTTGCCGAGGTGGAAAGCGGGCTCGCGGCAGGGTGGGGAGGGGGCGCGGGGGCGCAGCGCCGGGTCCGGGTCGCGACGGGGCACGTCCTCGACTTCCACTGCTGGCGCTCGCTGGCCGACCGGGGGCTCGAGACCGGCGAGGCCGCCCGGCTGATGGCGGACTTCGTCGCGGCGGTGGCGGACGGGTCGATCGGCGGAGAGGAGGGCGGACGGGGCTGACGCCTCGCCGCCTCGTTACCCCAGCGCCACCCCGTTCACGCGGAGCCAGCGCCGGTGTTCGCGCCATGCCGGCTCCATCTCGTGCACGAGCGACCAGAAGCGGGGCGAGTGGTCACGGTGCCGAAGGTGCGCCAGCTCGTGGATCACCACGTAGCGGAAGACGGGGGCAGGGGCCCCGACCAGGCGGCGGTTCAGCCGCACGATCCCGTTCGAGGCGCAGCTCCCCCAGCGGGTCCTGGGCTGGCTGAAGCGGAGCTCGTCGGGCACGAGTCCCCGGGGGCGCCCGTGGGTTTCCACGACGCGTTCCGCCTCCTCGGCAAGCAGGGCATCGTACCAGCGCGAAAGGGCACGCCGGGCCCGGCCCTCGCGTTCGTCCGCGGTCCAGCGGTCCGGCACCCGGAGAAGGAGGCCGTGGGCCGGGTCCCAGCGCACCGACGGCCTTGCCCGCTCGGTGGGCAGGGCGCGAAAGGGCGTCCTCCGGCCGCGGAAGACGAGCCATGCCCCGTCGGGTCCGGGAAGAGGTGGATCGACGGGGCCCTCGCCGGGCGCCGCCAGCTCCCGCCAGGCGCGGGTCTTTTCGTGCACCCAGGCGGATCGCTCGGCCAGGAAGCGCTCGACCGCCGCGGGCGGGCACCGCCTGGGCACGGTGACCCTGAGGCGCCCCGGGTGCACCTCGAGCCGGAGCTGTCGGCTCCGCGGGCTCTCCCGGATCTCGAGCGGGACGTCGAGGGGGAAGCCCTCGGGGAGACCCCCGGGGAGGAGGCGATCGGCGAGCTGAGGGGCCGGGGCGGGCGACCGCGCAACCCGGCCAGGTGGAGGCGGGGTCAGAGCGTCACCACCAGGGCAATGGAGAGCGACCGGTCGACCTTGCCGAGGGGGGTCAGCACGGTCTCGCCGCTGTCGACGCCGCCGGTGAAGAGGGGCACGCGCTGCGAAGGCGGGTCGTTGTCCAGGAGGAACTGGAGCGTGGTCTTGAGCGCGAGGCGATCCGTCAGCGCGGCGGACACCGACTGGGAGAGGTCGCCGCGCACGTCGTTCCACTCGCGAGCGTTCGCATCGACGACCCACTTGAGGGCGAGCTCCGTGCCCGTCCCCAGGCGATGGGCGTGGTCCAGCGTCCCCCGGAGTCCGGCGAACCGGTCGGGTCGCGTGGGGTCCGGGTCCACGTCGTCCTGGAAGGTGTAGGTCAGCGCCGCACCGACCTTCGTCTCGCTCCGCTCGGGACGCTCGAACCGCGTTCCGCCCCCGAGCGCCAGCACCGTCCGGGAATCGAAGCCGGCGAAGGTGTTGCGTTCCCATCCGGAGGACCCGTAGGCGAAGGTCCGCTCCGACAGGTTCCGGTCATAGCGGGCCTGGGCCGCGTAGCGCTCCGCGGTGCGTTCCGTGTTGCGGTCCTCCTCGACCTGGAAGCTGCCGGGCGTACCCACCGCCCGCCGCTGCACCCGCGTGGCGTCGGTCCGGATGCTTCCCACGTCGAACCGGAGCTCCCCCGTCGGCGAGACCCTGCGAAGAACGTTCCGCAGGCCGAGGGTGCTCGCCGCCGCGTTCCCGCCGGTGGCGAGGAAGGAGAACTCGGTCTGGTTCCCCCAGGTGGGGCCGGCGTCCGCTCCAGCGTCCTGGGCGAGGATGGGGTTCGCCGTGGCCAGCAGGGCCATGGTGGCCCAGAGGACAGGGGTGGGAGGCGGGACTCTCCGGGCACTCGTCATGTGCGCGTACTGCTCCGGTTCAGGTTCGGGGGGGCGGCACCCCAGGCGAAGGTGCGGGGCACCCTGGG
>JBJHBX010000294.1:0-4369 GCA_050485725.1 Gemmatimonadales bacterium
GTACTGGACAACGGGGGAACTCCGTGATCCTCCCCTTCTTCCAGTGGCTCGAGTCGACGGGGCCTGCGGAGCTACTGCGCACCTCGATCTGGGCCTTCCCCGTCGTGCAGGCCATCCACCTCCTGGGCCTCTGCCTGCTGGGCGGCGCCATCCTGGTGGTGGATCTCAGGCTCCTCGGGACCGGCCTCCGGGATCAGCCCATCCCGCGCCTGATCCGGGGGGCCCGGCCCTGGCTCCTCGCGGGCCTCCTTCTCATGATCGTGACCGGTATCCTGATGCTCCTTCCGGCGGCTGCGGTGCGCTACCACGGTAATACGTCGTTCTGGGTCAAGATCCTGACGCTCCCCTTCGCCGTGGCCGCGACGCTCGGGCTCCGGGGCTGGCTCCTCCGAAGGGAGGGGGTCGAGACCTCGGCCATCACCCGACTGGCCGGCGCCCTCTCGATCGCACTCTGGTTCACCGTGGCCGCGGCCGGACGCTGGATCGGCTTCTCCTGAAGGCTCGAGGCCCCCGGGGGTGACACACTCCCCCGGGGGCCTCATCCCCCGCCTCCGCCCCCGCTCCGCGGGAGCGGGCCCCTCCGGTTCAGCACCCCTCGGTGGTAACCGGCTCGGCGCCCTCGTACGGAGCGCCCGTCCCCAGCGAGCCGACGAAGAAGCGCCTCCCGTCCCGGAAGGTCACGTCGCGTGCATTCGCACGCCTGAGCGAGTGATCCCGGGCTTGGTACCCGTCCACGACGAGCTCCGTCCCCACCGGCAGGCAGTCCCGCCGGAGCCCCCGACGCTGCAGGACGTTGGGCGTTCCCCCCTCCACCATCCACACCTCCGTCCCCCCGTCTTCCGTCTCGACCTCGATGTGGATCCAGGAGTGGGGGTTCACCCATTCGACCCGGACGACCCGCCCTTCCAGCCGGATGGGCGCGTCCGCGTCGAACTCGGCCCCGAAGGCGTGATGCGCCTCCGTGGGCGTACTCGTGACCAGCAGCCAGCCGACGGCCAGGGTCGCGCCCGCCAGCACTCCATGCCTCCATCGCATCGCCATCACCTCGGTTCGGACGTGGGCTCCTCGGCCTGCCTCTCCTGGAAGCGGGCCCCACTCAGGATGTTGGAGAGGGAATAGTTCCCCTCGTGGCACGCATACTCGTACAGCCGTTCCTCCCCCATGTCGAGGAGGGGGATCTCCCCCCCCCACGGCTCGGTGTACACCGCCGGGTCATCCACGGTGAACTCGTACAGGATCGTCCCCGCATCGACCCGGGTGAACCGCTCGATCACCCGGAGGTTGTCGGAGGGATTCCCGCGCAACCGCTGAAGCGGGTGGAAGTTCGTGGTCTCCACGACCAGGGTGTCCCCCTCCCAGCGCCCCCACGAGTCTCCCATCCAGGGACGCACGTGCGGCGCAAGGCGGGGCCCGTCCCCGATCCGGACGATCCGTGCGTCGTGGATCATTTCCGACAGGATCACGATGTGATCCGCAGTCTGCACGATCGTGTAGTTGTTGTTGTAGAAGTAGTTCGGCAGCATCGGCGGCCCGGCGTTCGAGCCGAACGACATGATGCACCGCTCCCCGAGCGGCCGGTTCTCGGGGTTGTCGTAGGGCCCGAATTGTGCGGATGCCCGCTGCTGCTCCGCACGCCACGCCTGTGCTTCAGGGGTGAGCGGGGGCACCCGGCCGTTCGCGGGTCTCGTCACGAGCGAACTCCGGGGCTCACCCCGAACCACGGCCACGCGGTCACCCGCATCGATGTACACACTGTTGTACCCTCCCGTCCCCCCGGCAGCTCCCGTGAGCGGCCCGATCCCCCCCACCGGGGGGGGAGGGCGATCGGGGTCGCTCGGGCGGGTGGCCGCCTGCTGCTGCGCCTCCACACGCCGCTCGAGAACTGCCACCTCCTCCCAGGTCAGGGTGGGCCCCTGTCCCGCCGGCCGTTCGAGGGGGGTCAGCGTGGCGTTCGTCCAGTTCCCCTGGAGATCCGGACGGCCATCCGGGGTCCGCGGCACGACCCATCCATCGCCCGCCCCGCCCGGTAGGGCCTGGGCCGCCAGGGCGCTCCCCACGGAGAGGAAGAGGGAGACGGAAAGCAGGACGACGCGCCGGCGGATGGCCGCCGAGGCGAGGACCCGCAGCGGCCGGCGCTCCGGGAACGTCCGTACTCCGGACCGATGGTTCATGGATCCTCCCCTCCGATCGGGTGACGCCGCAGGTGTCCGTAGATCAGCTCCTCCACGAACTCCACGCACTTGAACTGGCCGAGCCGGGCGTTGGGGTCGACGTGGCGGTAGAGGGGAAGCCGGATCGTCCACGGCTCCGAGAAGGTGAGCGGGTCCTGGATGGTCGCCTCGTACCAGATGTGGTAGGGGCTCGACATCGTGTACCGCTCCTCCACCGTCATCTGCCAGCTGTGATGGTTGCCCGCCCGGTCGAACCAGGTCTCCCCGTTGAACCCGGACACCTGCACGACGAAGGTGTCACCCTCCCACCGGCCCACCGACTGGCCCATCCAGGTGTCGACCTCGGGGGGCCCCGGATCCTGCAGGAGGACGTCGCGGACGGCGCCGGCGTACTCGTAGGCAAAGAGGACGTGGCTCTCGCTCTGGAAGATCTGGAAGGGAAAGGGCATGTAGGTCGCCCGTGGCACTCCCGGGAGGTAGCAACGCAGCTCCGGATCGCGATCCAGGTAGTGCTCCCGGTTCTCGTCCCTCCGCTCCAGCGCCTCCGGCAGGTAGGGGATCGACCCACCCTCCACGATCCCCCATCCCGAGGGAACCGCACCGATCGCACCCAGCGCCAGGACCTCCTGCGCGGGGACGGGCACCACGGGACCCTCCTGCATCTGGAGCGCGGCCCGCGCCTGGTGCGGCTCGATGTCCCAGTGGTGGTTCCCCAGCGCCTGCCAGATCCCGTTCAGATCGGGACGCCCGGACGCGGTGCGCGGGATCTCGTCTCCCTGGGCCGCCGCGGGGAGGGGGCCAGCGATTCCGATCACCCCGATCGCACAGGCGGCGAAGAGGGCCCCGCAGCCGCCTGATCGCCGCGCTCGCCGGGTCCCCGCCAGG
Organism: Gemmatimonadales bacterium; assembly: GCA_050485725.1. Classification (GTDB taxonomy): domain Bacteria; phylum Gemmatimonadota; class Gemmatimonadetes; order Longimicrobiales; family Gaopeijiaceae; genus SKNW01. The sequence goes on from JBJHBX010000294.1 coordinate 3,057, forward strand.
GCGCCGGCGGCTGACGTCTTCGGGAAGCGGGGCATGGCAGCGTCCTGTCGGAGAGGGGTGGGCGGACCGGTCGTCCCGGTCGCGCGGCGGGGTCGACGGGCAGCGCTCCACCCGTGATCCCGGGCACTTCGGGTCAGGATACGCCCACGACGGGAGGACCGGCAAGCACGATCCGCGACCCGACACGTCGCCACCTTGGCATGGCGGGGCACCGGCCCGGATGGCCCTCGCGGCACCTCAGGGGAGAACCCGAGTTCCGCCCTCCCCGCGAAGGATCCCGGCACCCTCCTCCAGCGCCCCGATCGCGGCGAATCGCCCGCCGCTCTCGACGAACCGACACGCCGCCTCGACCTTGGGCCCCATGGAGCCGGGAGCAAAGCTCCGCGACCGGAGCTCCGCTACGGTGGCTTCGCGGAGGACGCGCGGATCCGGGGTTTCCCACCCGTCCAGGACGCCCGGCACGTCCGTGAGAAGCAGGAGGGCCTCGGCCTCGAGTTCCCGGGCCAGGAGGCAGGCACTCAGGTCCTTGTCGATGACGGCCTCGACCCCCCGGAGCCCCCCTTCCCGCTCGACCACCGGAACCCCCCCTCCCCCGGCACAGATCACGACCGCGCCCATCCGCGCCAGGAGCCGGATCGCGTCGATCCCCACGATCCGGACCGGCTCGGGAGAAGGCACCGCCCGCCGGAAACCGCCGCCGTCCGCCACCACCTCCCACCCCCGTTCCTGCGCGAGCCGGTCCGCCTCCTCGCGCCGGTAGACCCGCCCCACCGGCTTGGCCGGTCGACCGAACGCCGGGTCTTCGGGGTCCACCACGACCGGGGTGAGAAGGGTCACGACCTCCCGGCCGGGGAGGGCCGGTCTCAGCTGCTCCTCGAGGAGGAAGCCGATGAGCCCCTCGGTCTGGGCTCCGAGAAGGTCGAGCGGGTAGGGCTCCACCTCGCCGAACGCCTCCGCCTGGAGGGCGAGGAGTCCCACCTGCGGGCCATTCCCGTGCGTCACCACCAGCTCGTGTTCCCCTGCAATCCGGGCGAGAACCCGGGCGGCCACCGCCACGTTCCGGCGCTGGGTTTCGGCATCCATCCCCTCGCCCCTGCGCAGGAGCGCATTCCCCCCCAGCGCCACGACCACCCGCATGGTGTCGACTCTCCCCTCGCCTGGAGTTCCATTAGAATGCATGGCCGCTCCGCCCGAGCCCGGGGGCGACGCAACGCATCCGACCGGGGGAGGAACGAGGATGTCGATCCAGGCCGGCCTGCACCACCTGACCCACTACCGTTACGATCGCCCGGTCACCCTCGGACCGCAGGTGA
>JBJHBX010000295.1:0-4337 GCA_050485725.1 Gemmatimonadales bacterium
GTCCGGTCCATGGTGGCGCTCCCCCCGGGCTTCACCCGCGAGGTCAGGAAGTGCCGGTGCCGGAGCGTCTGGTCGGGGTCCTTCTCGAGCTTCATTTCCTTCACCGTCCGCACCGACTGGATCGTGGTGGGCTGGTAGACGTGGTAGAGAAGGGACGAGGTTCCCGTGAAGCCCTCGTGCCCCATGAGCTGTTCGGCGAAGATCCCGCCACCGGGCTTCCGGAAGGCGATATGCCGCTTCGGCGGGATGCGGCCCAGGGTGTGGTAGATCGGCATGGGAGGCTCCGTGCGTGGTGTTCCGGGGTGCGTGTCCGGGATGCGAGGCGTGGGGTCAGAGGTTTCCGCGGAGTGCCTGCTCGCGCTCGATGGCCTCGAACAGGGCCTTGAAGTTCCCCTTTCCGAAGCTCCGGGCGCCCTTTCGCTGGATGATCTCGTAGAAGAGGGTCGGCCGGTCCTGCACCGGCTTCGTGAAGATCTGGAGCAGATAGCCGTCCGGGTCCCGGTCCACGAGAATGCCGAGCTTCGCGAGCTCGTCCACCGGCTCGTCGATGGTGCCGACCCGCCCCTGGAGCTCGTCGTAGTAGGTGGTGGGCACGGTGAGGAACTCGACACCCCGGCTCCGGAGCTCGGAAACGGTGTGGAGAATGTCGTCGGTGGCGAGGGCCAGGTGCTGGACCCCGGGGCCCCCGTAGAACTCGAGGTACTCGTCGATCTGGGACTTCTTCTTGCCGCTCGCCGGCTCGTTGATCGGGAACTTGATGCGCTCGTTCCCGTTCGAGACCACCTTCGACATGAGCGAGGAGTACTCGGTCGAAATGTCCTTGTCGTCGAAGGAGATCAGGTTCTTGAACCCCATGACCCGCTCGTAGAACCCGACCCACTCGTTCATCTTCCCGAGCTCCACGTTCCCGACGCAGTGGTCCACGTAGAGGATCCCCACCGGGTCGGGCTCGTAGTTCGATTCCCGCACCTGGAAGCCGGGGAGGAAGGCCCCCCGGTAGTTCGTCCGCTCGACGAGGGTGTGGATCGTGTCGCCGTAGGTGGCGATGGCGGCGAGCACCACCTCGCCGTGCTCGTCCCGCAGCGTTTCGGGCTCGCGCACCGGAAGGGCTCCGCGCTCGACCGCCGTCCGGAAGAGCCCCGCCGCGTCGTCGACCCAGAGCGCGATGTCGCGGACGCCGTCGCCGTGGCGGTGCACGTGGTCGGCCACCTCGCCTTCAGGGCGGATCGGCGAGGTCAGCACCAGGCGCACCTTCCCCTGCTCCAGCACGTAGCTGGCGCGGTCTCTCGTCCCGGTCTCGGGGCCGCGGTACGCCACCAGGCGGTAGCCGAAGGTGGTCCGATAGAAGTGGCTCGCCTGCTTGGCGTTCCCGACCCAGAACTCGACGAAGTCGGTCCCGTTGATCGGGAAGGTGTCGGTCGTGGTGTCGGTGGCTGGGTCGGTGGCGGTGCTCATCGGTTCCTCCGGCGTGGGAACGAGGCGCGGGTCGAGGGTCTGCACGGGGTCGAGACCACGACCCCGGGACCCTGACGCTAACCCGAGGAATCCGGGTCTGTCCAATAGATCAAAAGCGCCCTATTCATTCGTCATGGATATCAATCATCGGGAGCGCGTCGAGGCGCTCCGGGATCGCGTGGAGCTCCGCCATCTCCGCTACTTCCGGACGGTGGCCGAAGAGCTGCACTTCGGCCGCGCGGCGGAACGGCTCGGCATCTCCCAGCCACCCCTTTCCACGCAGGTGCGCAGGCTCGAGGAGATGCTTGGCGTGCGCCTCCTCGATCGGACCAGCCGCAGCGTGTCGCTCACCGACGCCGGCGAGGTGTTCGCAGGCACCCTGGACAGGGTCTTCCGGTCGGTGGAAGGCGCCCTCGACGCCACGCTACGCGCGGCCGAGGGAGAGCGAGGGCGGGTGGCGGTGGCCTTCGCCTCGTCGGTCATGTTCCAGACGCTTCCGGCCTGGATCCGCGCATTCAGGGATCGGTACCCTGAGGTTGAACTGGAGTTGCGTGAGCTGCCGACCGGGCTGCAGCTCACCGCGCTCCAGTCCGGTGAGCTCGACGTGGGCTTCGTCCGCGAGCCGCCGCCCACGCCCGGGGTGCAGTTCGAGACGGTGATGCGCGAACCCCTTGTCGTGGCCGTCTCGCGGGCGCATTCCCTGGCGGACCGGGTGCCCGATGGCGAAGGTCTGTCGGCTCGGAAACTGGCCGACCTCGCCGACGAGCCCTTCGTTCTCTTTCCCGAATCGCTGGCGCCCGGTCTGCATGCGCAGGTGATGCACGTGTGCCGGGAGGCCGGATTCGAGCCCCGGATCGTGCAGGCCAGCCGCGAACTCTACACGACGGTCAGCCTGGTCGAGGCAGGGGTCGGGATCACCGTCGTGCCGGCGTCGATCCGGAAAATGGGGTGGTCCGGCGTTCGCTACCTCCCCCTGGAGGGGGTTGACACCCGGATCGACATGGCGTGGGCGTCGGAGCGGACGCGCCCCGTGGTCGGGTCGTTTCTCGACCTGGTGAGGGGGGAGCTCCGACCCGGCTGATCGCCCGGCCTGGCCGCAGGGGCCCCTTCCACCTGGCCGGAACCCGGCTTGACAGTGTGGGTACCTTCTCTTCGAATATGCGAATGCATTCCCAGTACGGATCCGGTGACTCCGGGGGACCCGCGAAGGCGGCCGCCCCGGCGAAGAGGCGCGCCCCCCTGGCGTTCCTGCTGGTGGCGTACGCACTCGCGGCCTTTGCCGCGCCGCTCGGGCATGTACTGGAGGTCCTCGAAGGCCCCGCCCTCGCGAGCACGGCCCAGGCCGCGCAGCTCGTTGCGGGTGCGATGCCTTCCGATTCCCATGGGGATCCGCTCCACGAGGACGTCGACTGCCTGACCTGCCTTCTGCTGACGGTGGCAGGTACGGACCCGGTGCACCCGGCGCAGCCCGAGGTGCTCGCCCCGGCCGTCGCGGTCCTCGCGGCGGCGCCCGAGGCGCTGCCGGGGGTGAGTTCGCTTCCCCTGCCCCCGTCAAGGGCCCCACCGACAGCCTGACGCACCCCGTCGCCGAGCCGCTCCGGGCGAACCTGCCGTAGTCCAGCCACACCACTCGGTGCGGTGCTGGACGCCACGGGTCAGGTCCCGGAAGCGGTGCACGATCCGCCGACCCGCGTGGCTGTCACCATGGTACGTTCTCCAGGCAAGACCCAGTTCCGATCGCTCAGGGATGCATCCCGCGTCGCACTCGCGGGAGCCGCGCTTCTCCTGTGCACTCTGGTCGTCCCCGCTCATGCGTGGGCCGGGACCGTGGCGTCGGTCAATGCGCCCGACGAAACCGGCGTCGTCGAGGTCCGGGTGGTGCACCGCGACACGGCGGAGCCCGTGGCCGGGGCCATGGTGCGCCTCCGGCAGGTGGAGCGCGGGGGTCTGACGAACGCGCTGGGCGTGCTGGTTTTCGAGCGCGTCGCGGCCCGGCCCATCACGGTTTCGGTCGAGCACATCGGGTTCGTGCCGTGGGAGCGCAACGTCGAGGTCCTGGATGGCGAACGCGTCGAGGTCGAGGTCGTCCTCGTCCCCACCGCCCTTCACCTGCCGGGAATCGTGGTGACCGGAACCGGGCGCGCCCGGGGCGTGAACGAGGTGTACCGCCCAACCACCTCGCTCACCGGGCGGGAGCTCGAGCGGTCCCTGGCCTCGAACCTGTCCGCGACCCTCGAGGGCGTACCGGGCTTCCACATGCAGTACAACGGTCCCGGCGCCGCGAGCCCCAGCATTCGGGGAATGAGCGGGGACCGGGTCATGGTTCTCGAGGATGGGAACCGGACCGGCGACATGTACCAGTCCGCCGCGGACCACGGGGTCATGGTCGAGCCCCTGACCGCCCAGCGGATCGAGGTGGTCCGGGGCCCGGCCGGGCTGCTCTACGGTTCGAACGCCCTGGGCGGCGTCGTGAACGTGATCCGCGACGACGTTCCCCGTTACCGGCCCTCGTCACCGACCGGGGCCTTCGGCGTGCAGGCCGAGTCGGCAAGCCCGGGCGGCGGGATCGGGGGGCACATGGTGACGCCCGCCGGGCCGCTCGTGCTCCGCGCGGAGGTGAGCGCCCGTCGACACGGCGACTCCGAGACCCCGCTCGGGACCCTCGAGCGCACCGGAATCGATGCGCGCGACGGGAGCCTCGGCGCGAGCTGGATCCCGGACTGGGGCTTCGCAGGCGTTGCGGTCCGCCGCCTCGAGAACGATTACGGCGTTCCCGGCGAGTTCGGAGGGGTGCTCATTCCCGGGGGGCACCCGGGAGGCGTGGACATCGAGACGGCCCGCACCACCGCCCGCGTCCGCGCGGCCTACCTCCGCGAGTTCCT
>JBJHBX010000296.1:0-4327 GCA_050485725.1 Gemmatimonadales bacterium
GCGGCATTCCCCGTAAGTCCCTCGAGGATCGCCATGGCCCAACGCACCGAGAGGCGCTCCACCGCACCCCCCGAGGCCTCGGCGAGCTCGAGGGCGCGCAGGCCGTGCTTCCGGGCCTCGTCAGGTGGGCCCGCCCAGCCGTGGAGGAGGAGGAGGTTGCGGTGGGCCGCGACCTGGATGCCGGAATCCCCGGTGGACTCGGCGAGTCGGAGCGCCTCGAGGGCGTCCCGGATCGCGTCGGCATGCCGCCCCAGCTCCTGGAGACACGCGCTGCAGGCCATGCGGAGCCGCGCCTCGAGCATCACGCTCCCGGCTGCGTCCGCCGCGGCGAGACCCTCCGTCCACTGGGCGAGTGCGCCCTGCGGATCACCCCCGATGAAGGAACCGAGACCGATTCGACGGTGGACCCTTGATTCCCACTCCCGGTCCCCCAGCTCCCTCGCGAGCACAAGCGCCTCGGCCAGGAGCTGGCTCGACTCGTCGAGCCTCCCGAGCCGCTGGAGGGCCCGGGATCGCTCGACCTGCAGACGAAGCCGCTCCCGCTGTCGCTCCGTGCTCCCATCCGTCCCCAGGAGGTCGAGCGCCCCGCGAAGGCATCGTTCGGCCTCGCGGTTCGCGTGGGCCATGAGTGCCTGGCCGGCGGCGGCGGCCAGGTATCGGGCACCCTGGTCGCGGTCCACCTCGTCGCCGGCCTCGAGAATGTGCGGGGCCAGTTCGTCGGCCCGCTGGAGCGCCAACTCCCCGAAGACCCGCTCGAGGGCCCGGGCGGCACGGGCGTGGAGGATCCGGCCCCTCGACCGCCCGATCTCGCCGTGGACCACCTCCCGAACGAGGGGATGGCGGAACCGGTGCGCCACCTCGCCGGCCTCCAGGACCTCCTCCTCCAGGAGTCGCAGGTTGCGCAGCTCGCGCAGCGCTCCCAGGAGCGTGTCGTCGTCCAGCTCCGCCGTTTCCCGGAGAACCGAGAAGCGGGCCCGGGTACCGAGCACCGCGACGAGGTCGGCGACCTCCCGAGCCGTCGATGTGAGGTGTCCGAGACGGGCCAGGATCAGGCCCCGGAGCGACCCCGGCGGGCTCAGGTCGGTCAGGCTCCACCCCGTCCACTGTTCGCCTTCCCTCCGGATCCTCCCCTCGGCGACCAGGTGCTCGATCGAGGCGGTCAGGAAGAGCGGGTTTCCGCCCGTCCACTCGTGCAGGAGCCCTGCCAGCGGGCGCACGACCTCGGGCGCCACGCCGAAGGCCGACGAGATGGCCTCCTCCACCTCGGTCGGGGCCAGGGGGCCGGGCTCGAGGATCTCGGCGTCCACATGCTCGACGAGGCTCCGGGCGGCGGAGCGATGGGGGTCCTCGGTTCCGGGGCGATCGGGATCCAGGGTGGCGATCAGGACCAGGGGCAGGTCGGCGCATCGCCGCACCAGGAAGTGCAACAGCTCCATCGACGAGGGGTCGGCCCACTCGACGTCCTCGAAGGTGAGGAGGAGCGGTTGGCCGCGCCGCAGCCGATCGAGGAACGCGGGGAGGTTCCAGAGGAGCCGGTTCCGGAGGTCGGCCCCATCGGCGGAGCCCGGGGCTCCGTCGGGGCGTGCGTGGGCCTCGGCGAGCGCGGGACAGAGGAGGGAGAACTCCGTCCCTCCGCGGGTCAGCGCGACACGACCCTCCGGGGGCACCGGCCGCAGGATCGGCTCGAGGAGGTCGCAGAAGAGGCCGTAGGGCACACCGGACTCCAGCGGGAACGCGCTCCCCGTTGCCACGACGAAGGCGCGCCGCTCTGCCTCCTCTTCCGCCGCACGGCATAGTCGGCTGCGCCCCGAGCCCTCGGGCCCGCGGATCAGGATGGCACACCCGCGACCGTCGGCCGCTCGGTCGAGGGCCTGCCGAAGGACGAGCCATTCGGGTGCTCGTCCGATCATGGGGAGCGTCGGGGACGCGCTCGCACCGGTCCGGGGCATGGGTTGACCCGCCAGGCCGGGGTGACCCCCGCCTGCGTCCATCCTTCCCAGGATCGGAGCGGGGGGTTCGGGAAGACGGGGACCACGATACAACGGCATGGGTCGGACTCCAAGAAAAACCGGTCAGGGTGGGTCGTGGAGGCGCGGTCCTTCCATGATGCGGTCCCCCCTGTCCGTGCAGTTCCCGACGAACGACGTAGTCAGGCGCCGGCCATGACGTAGGTGGGGCTCGACTACGCCAACGAAAGTACCCGGATGCGTCGGCGTAACGGCGTCGCCGGGGTCCGGGCCGGGTTCAGATTGCGGTGTGCGAATCGAGAAGCACCCCTTACCGATCGGCCGGAGGTTCCCATGTCCGACAACGCAGCCATTCCATTCGACATCCGACCGGCAGGCTCACTCGTCGGCGATGAAGGTCGCCTGGGGAAGCGGGGTGGGGGAGGGCGCAGGTGGGCGATCGGAGGCGCCTACCGCGTCTGCCTTCCCCTTTTCCTGGCCCTGCTGATCGCCTGCGAGCTCCGTGGTCAGGTTCCCGGCCCCGGCGCGCCGCTCGATCCGGGGCGTCCCCTCGGACAGCCCCCCACCTGGACCCTGAGCGGGGGACTCTCGCTGTCCACGGATCCGGCCATGGAGGACCCCGGGTTCGAGGCGTCCGCATCGCTCCGGACGGACCTTGTGAACCCCGTGACAGGGCTCCTTGGACTTCGGCTCGAAGCCCAGCTCCTTTCCCGATCGGGGGGCGCCCGGCCCGGGGTACGCGTCCTCCTCGACGCACCTGCCTTCATGCTCCACTGGGGTGTACGCTGGGATCTGGAGGAAGGGGCGGGGCCCGTCCTGGGCATGACCCTTCCCCCGCGGCGAGGGGGTTGGCCGGTGGCGGGGGCGATGCTCGAGTTCGGATGGCAGAGGGAGGCGGGTGATCGGCTGTCGATGGGTCTCCACGCACCCGTGGGATCACCCTCCGCCGGCCGGACCCGCCCCCGGAGCATGGGGCCCTGGAGGGCACCGACCACGGCACCGCCCCCCGGGCCCATCGCCGACGGGGATGCCGAGGTGCTCCGGTCGATGCACTGGATCGCCACCTTCCACAACCTCTACTGGTTTACCGATCGCACCGGGATCGGGGCGCGGGAGCGGGTGCTGCGCTCGCGGCAGATTCTCGAGATGCTCGACCTCGAGATCGGGCGCCGCGAGGTCGAGCGTGGGGGAAGGCCGGGGCTTCCGGGAGAGCTCGATCACTACCACGCCGCCCTTGTCGCGTGGTTCGCCCGTGCGCTGGCCCCGGCCACCGCGCCCGCCACCGGCCTTGCCCCGGCGTTGGGCGTGGACCCCGGGGCGGTCACCGAGGCGGCCCGCAGGGTCATGCTCGAGTCGGTGGTCCTTCCGTGGAACGCCACGGTCGGGCGACCCTCGCGTGAGCACGTGCTACCCGACCTTCTGGCCGGCGCGGAGCCGCCCTTCGACCGTGCCCTCGATGCCTTCGAGCCAGGACTCGATCCGGGGGCACGGGCACGGGCTCTCGAGGTGTTCCGGGGGTGGGGCGCGGCCATCGAGGACGTTCGACGGGAGCTGGGTCGATGGACCGGCGACACCAGGGTCGACTGGCTCCCCCTGGCCCTCGTTCTTCACCCTTCGGAGCACGACACACCGGCCAAGGTCGACGACCTGCTTGAGCGTGCGGTGGGCCGGGCGTTCACCAGGGGAAACGAGGTCGACTACTTCGACGGGAACCGCTTCCAGGCCGAGCTCGTCAGGACGATCCGGGAGGCGCGTTCCTGGCACCTCCTCTGGGTCCACGACTTCCGATCCCGACGGGATGACGGCGACCCCGACCGGGCGGGGTTCGAGGTGGTCACGGAAGGGTATCTGCCCGCGCTGATCGACGCCGTCCGGCGCCATGACGAAGGGGAACCGTTTCCGACCTTCGTGCTCCTTTTCGACCAGTACTACTACGAGGTGAACCGGGGCCGGGCCTGGATGGACCTGCTCGAGAACCCGATGGGGGCAGCCGTCCGCCTTCCCCGGCGCCCTTCGGCGATGGAGGCCAGGGTCGCCGAGCTCCAGGCCGAGCTCAGGTCGGTCGTCGGCGCCTCCGAGCGGCTCGCCGCCGAAGCGGAGCTCCGGGGGCCCGGGTGGATCGAGCGCGTGGTCCGGGTCCAGGTGAACGTGACCCATCCGTCGGACTTCTCCTTCCGGTCGAAGGCGCTCCTCTCCTTCCCGGTCGGCGCGGACAACCTGATGCGCGACCACCGGAAGATCATTGCCCGCGATCTGGACCCCGGCGCGCCATGGCAGGGAGAAGTGATCGTGACCGGGATGGGGGTTGGAGACCACTACGCCGAACCCGGCTGGGATGACCGATCACTCCTCGTGCGAGG
>JBJHBX010000297.1:0-4317 GCA_050485725.1 Gemmatimonadales bacterium
GTGTCGGGGGGTTCGGGAGGCCCGCTGGATGCGTCGGGGCTGACATGCGCTCGGTCAGATCTTCGCGCGGGCATTCGCGAGGGGGCCTCTGACGCCCCGGCCTTGCACCGCCCAGCCGCCGCGCGCGACGGGAACCTGGCGCCCCGCGCCCGGGGGAACAAGGGGGAACCCGGTCCGCACCGGGGCCGGCGGGGCGGGGGGGCGGGTCCGTTCGCCGCGACCTGCCGGCCCCGCATCCCCCACGAAAACTAGGCGTCTTCCTCCGCCTCGAGGGTGAGCCGGGGGATCTTGCGGACGCCCTTGAGCGCCGTGCCGCGCCCCGAGAGCGACGGGTTCTCCATGAAGTAACGGTGCGCCGAGAAGGCCCGCTTCTTCGGGATCTTCCGCTTCCAGCCGCCGTCCGGGAGCATGTCCCAGCTCTGCACGTTGTCCTTCAGGTTCGCCATCATGATCTGGTCCAGGACCTGGCGGTGGACCGTGCGGTTCTCCAGGGGGACCATGACCTCGACCCGGCGATCCAGGTTCCGGGGCATCCAGTCGGCCGACGACAGGAAGACCTTGGCGTGGCGGGACGGCAGCTTGTGCCCGGCGCCGAAGCAGACGATGCGCGAGTGCTCGAGGAAGCGCCCCACGATGCTCCGCACGCGGATGTTCTCGGAAAGCCCGGGCACGCCGGGGCGCAGGCAGCAGATGCCCCGCACCACGAGGCGGATCCGGACCCCGGCCTGCGAGGCCCGGTACAGGGCGTCGATGATCCCGCCGTCGACGAGGGAGTTCATCTTGGCCCAGATCGTGGCCGGACGGCCGGCCGCGGCGTGCTCGATCTCGTCGTCGATCAGCGCCACGAGCCGCTCGCGCAGGTCGAAGGGGGCCACCGCGAGCTTCGTCGTGGCCTCGGGCTCGGCATAGCCGGTCAGGAAGTTGAAGAGGCGGGCGGACTCGGCGCAGAGCGTTGGGTCGGTGGTGAAGAAGGAGAGATCGGTGTAGATGCGCGCCGTGATGGGGTGGTAGTTCCCGGTGCCCAGGTGGGCGTAGGTTCTGAGGCGCTTCCCCTCGCGGCGCACGACGAGCGAGACCTTGGCGTGGGTCTTGAGCTCCAGGAAGCCGAAGACCACGTGGACCCCGGCGCGCTCCATGTTCCGGGCGAAGCGGATGTTCGCCTCCTCGTCGAAGCGGGCCTTCAGCTCCACCAGTGCCGTGACGTTCTTCCCGGCCTGGGCCGCCTCGATCAGCGCCCGCACGATGGGGGAGTCCTCGCTGGTCCGGTAGAGCGTCTGCTTGATGGCGAGCACGTCCGGATCGGCCACCGCGTCGCGGAGGAACTGCACCACGACGTCGAAGCTCTCGTAGGGATGGTGGACCAGGATGTCCTTGTGCCGGATCGCCGCCAGGGTGTTGCCTCCGTGGTCGCGGACCCGCTCGGGGAAGCGCGGCTCGTACGGCTCGAAGACGAGCTCCGGGTGGTCGTCGACGATCAGCTCCCCCAGGTCGGCAAGGCCGAGCAGGTCTCCGGCCTCGAAGACGTCCTCGGGGGTCACGCCGAGCTCGTTCACGAGGAAGTCCCGGAGTTCCTCGGAAATGCCGCTCGAGACGCGAAGGTGGATCACCTGCCCGCGGCGGCGGCGCTGGAGCGCCACCTCGAACTCGCGCATCAGGTCCTCGGCCTCTTCCTCGATCTCGACGTCGGAGTCCCGGATCACGCGGAAGTACGCGGCCTCGAGCAGGTCGAAGCCGGGGAAGAGGGCGCCGAAGTTCAGCCCCAGGAGCTCCTCGACACGCAGGAAGCGGACGCCTCGCCCGGGGAGGCGCACGAAGCGCGGCACCTGCGAGGGGATCGGGAGGAGCGCCGTCATCGGCGAGCGGTCCCGCCGCCGCTCCAGGCGGAGGACCGTGGCGTAGCCCAGGTTGGGCATGAAGGGGAAGGGGTGCCCGGGGTCGCAGGCGAGCGGGGTCAGGAGGGGGAAGAGCTGGCCCTCGAAGTGGCGGGCGGCCCAGGCAAGGTCCGCATCGCTCAGCCCTTCGGCGTCGACGACCTGGATGCCCGCCTCCGCAAGGTCGGTCCGGAGCTGGCGCCAGCGCTCCTGCTGCCGCCGCATCAGCTGGCCGCTCCGCTCCGCGATGGCCTCGAGCTGTTCCGCCGGCGTCATCCCCTCCTGCGTGCGGCGCGTGACCTCGGCCCGGAGCTGGGCCTTGAGCCCCGCGACCCGGACCATGTAGAACTCGTCCAGGTTGTTGGCCGAGATCGAGAGGAAGCGGAGCTGTTCGAGCAGGGGATGCGAGGGATTGTGGGCTTCGTCCAGCACCCGGTCGTTGAAGGCGAGCCACGAGAGCTCGCGGTTCAGGAAGCGCTCCGGACTCCGCGAGAGCGGGACGGCGGTGGAGGCGTCCGCGCCGGGGGCCGCGGGAGGGGTCGCCTCCGCCACCCCCGGGTCTTCGCCGGGCTCCGGCCGGGGGGCCGTCTCCCGCGCCGCCTCCGCCGTCCTTCCTGCTGCCGCGCTCATCGTCTCTCCCTGTCTGCGCCCCTGCACCCGCGGTACACCCTGTTTCCGACACCCCACAGGGTAGGTGGGGAGCAAGGGGCGCGCAGCCCCCGTTTCGTAACGATTCCGTGACGCGGACTACCCCGATCCATCGGAAACGCCCCGTCTCGCGCCCGGCCCTGCGGTCCACCTGGATCCCGGGTCCACCCCGGGACTTCCGGAGCACGACCCGTGCCCCATCGGGGTGCAGGGGGCCGCATGATGGGGGGCTGGCGTGCAAAAGGGTGCACGCGTAGGTTGCGGCGCACCATTGTGGTGCCGGCCCTGGCAGGGCCGGCGCGTGCCGCCCGCGGCCACCGGCGCCACGGGCAACCCTCCGGACGTGGAGCCCCTTCGCTTGACCCCGACATCGCGCACCGCCCTGGCCCTGATCCCGACCCGTGCCGCCGGCGACCTGGAGCGGGTCGCCCGCGAAAGCGGACTCGAGCTTCACCTGGTCCGGGACGTCGAGAAGCTCGATCCCGCGCTCCAGACCCCCGGCGGGTGGAGTGTCGTCATCCTCTCTCTGGGCCTGCCGGGGGTGGACATGGACTTCGTCCGCGGGCTCCGCCGGCGGCTCGCGCGCACGACGGACCTCGTGCTGACGGCGCCGGAGCTCTCGCTGGAGCGGGCGGTGCTGGCCCGGGAGGTGGGAAGCGGCCACCTGCTCCGGGAGCCCATCGAGGGACACCAGCTCGAGCGCGCGCTCCGCGACCGGCCCGTCGTGGGCCAGGGAGCCGTCCTCGAAGACGCACCGGCTCCCGATCGACTGGCGGGCCTGGTCGGCCGGAGCCCCGCCCTCGAGGAGATCCTCGGCCGGCTTTCCGAAGTCGGGGACACGTCCTCGCCCGTCCTCCTCCAGGGTGAGGCGGGGACGGGGAAGGAGATGGTGGCGCGGGCGCTCCACGCGCTGGGGCGCCGGAGGCACGGGCTCTTCGTGCCGGTCAACTGCGCGGCGCTCCCGGAGCAGCTTCTCGAGTCCGAGCTTTTCGGGCACGAGCGGGGCGCCGTCGAGGGTGCGGTGGCGAGGCGGATCGGCCGCATCGAGCGGGCGGAGGGGGGGACCCTCTTCCTCGAGGAGGTGGACGGGCTGAGCCCGATCCTGCAGGCTCGCATCCACAGGATCTTCACCGAGTACAGCATCGAGCGCGTCGGGGGCGGCCGGCCGGTCCCGGTGGATGTGCGGGTCGTGGCCTCGACCGATCGGGACCTGGACGAGCTGGTGGAGCGTGGGGAGTTCCGCGGCGACCTGGCGCGGCGGCTTCAGTCGGTCCGGATCCAGATCCCCCCGCTGCGGGAGCGGGCCGAAGACGTGGTGCCGCTGGCGCTCCACTTCGCGGCGCTCTTCGCAGAGCGTTACGCCCGCGAACTCGAGGGGATCACCGAGGAGGCGGTGCGGCTCCTCGAGGCCCACGGCTGGCCCGGGAACGTGCTCGAGCTCCGGAACGTCATGGACCGGGCGGTGCTTCGGGCCCGGGGCAGGTGGATCGACGCCGGCGACCTGGCCCTCGATGCTGCACCGCCGAGGCTCTCGCCCCGCAGCGCGGCGGACGCGGGCTACCCACCGACCCGCTCGCTTGCCGACGTGGAGCGTGACCACATTCGCAAGGTGCTGCATTACACCCGGGGTGCCATGGGGCAGGCCGCCGACATCCTGGGGATCCATCGCAACACCCTGACCCGGAAGGTGGACCAGTACGGCCTGCGCGAGGAGACGAACGGGGGGAGCGGCGAGTGATGGCTCCGCGACCCCCGGCTGGCATGCTCCGTGCTTGCCTTGACCTCTCATCATGAACCT
>JBJHBX010000298.1:0-4306 GCA_050485725.1 Gemmatimonadales bacterium
ACGGGGTCGTCCCCATCGGCCGCCCCATCCCGAACACCCGGATCCACGTCCTCGACGGTGCGCTTCGCCCGGTCCCGGTGGGCGTACCCGGCGAACTCTTCATCGGTGGCGAGGGGGTCGCCCGCGGCTACCTCGGGCGCCCCGAACTCACCGCGGAGCGCTTCCTTCCGGACCCCTTCGCCGGAGATGCGAGGTCGGAGCCCGCAGGTGACGACCCCTCGCCCCGCATGTACCGCACCGGCGACCGGGTCCGCTACCGGGAAGACGGGGTCCTGGAGTTCCTGGGCCGCACCGACCACCAGGTGAAGCTCCGGGGCCACCGGATCGAGACCGGCGAGATCGAGGCGGCGCTCCAGGCGCATCCCGGCGTGAGCGACAGCGCGGTGATCCTGCGGGAGGACGCCCCCGGCGACCAGCGGCTTGCCGCATACCTCGTTGCGGCACCGGGAACCGATGCCGGGGCGCTCGAGGGGTCGCTGCGTGCCGCGCTCGCCGAGACCCTTCCCGCCATCATGATTCCCTCGTCCTTCACCTTCCTCGAGCGCCTCCCCCTGACCCCGAACCGGAAGGTCGACCGGAGGGCGCTGCCCGCGCCCGCGCGGGTCCGGACACCCGGGCGATCCGGAGAGGACGCCCTGCGAACCGCCGATGCGCTGGAGGTCTCGATCGGGTCCACCGCCGCGGCCGCACCGGCGACCGACGAACACGCCTCCACCGCCGGCGCGATGGGCGCGGGAGGCGAACGCGCCGAGCCGGATCCGGCCGTGGCCAGGCGGGTCGCATCCATCTGGAAGGAGCTCCTGGGGGTCGACGCGGTGGGGCTCGACGACAACTTCTTCGATCTCGGGGGGCACTCCCTGCTGACGGTCCAGGTGCATGGCCGGCTGCGCGAGGCGTTCGACCGGGAACTCCGCATCACCGACCTCTTCCGCTACCCGACGGTGCGCACGCTGGCCCGTTTCCTCGGGAACGACGCGAACGGCGGGGCGCCGGCCGAGGCGGGCGAACCAGTCACGAGCGCCCTCGACCGCGGCGCGCTCCGAAGGCAGGCGCTTCGCCGGCGGGCCCGGGAAGGCTGAATCCATGTCGAGGCTGAAGGAGCTCCTCGAGACGGGGACCGCCGTCGCGGTCGTGGGGATGGCGGTCCGCTTCCCCGGCGCCCGCAATGTCCGCGAGTACTGGGCGAACCTCCGCGGCGGGGTCGAGTCGATCCGTGACCTGGACCCCGACGCCCTCGAACGGGCCGGGGTGCCGCGCTCCCTGGTCGATGACCCGGCCTACGTCCGACGCGCCGCGGTCCTCGAGGGCATGGACCGGTTCGACGCGGGCTTCTTCGGGTTCAGCCCGAAGGATGCCGCGATCCTCGATCCCCAGCACCGCCACTTCCTGGAGGCGGCCTGGGAGGCCCTCGAAGACGCCGGGCACGTGCCCGGTCGCTTCCCGGGGCCCATCGGCGTGTTCGCGGGCTCCGGCACGAACGCCTACTTCTGGGCGAACCTGATGACGAACGCCGAGCTGGTCCGCGACGTCGGGTTCTTCCTCCTGCGCCACACCGGAAACGACAAGGACTTCCTCTCGACCCGCGTCTCGTACGAGTTCGACCTGAAGGGGCCGAGCGTGAATGTGCAGACGGCGTGTTCCACCTCGCTCGTGGCGGTGCACCTGGCCATGCAGAACCTGCTGGCCGGCGAGTGCGACATGGCGCTGGCGGGCGGTGTCACGATCGAGCAGCCCCACGGCCATGGCTACCTGCACAAGGAGGGGGAGATCCTCTCTCCCGACGGTCACTGCCGGGCCTTCGACGCGGAGGCCGCCGGGACCGTGTTCGGGAGCGGGGCCGGCATCGTGGTGCTTCGCCGCCTGCAGGACGCAGTCGCAGACGGAGATACCGTCCGCGCCGTGCTCCTGGGCTCGGCGGTGAACAACGACGGCTCCATGAAGGTCGGCTACCTGGCGCCCAGCGTCGACGGCCAGGCCCGGGCCATTGCCGAGGCGCTGGGCGTGTCCGGCGTCGATCCGGCCACCATCGGGTTCGTGGCGGCCCACGGCACCGGGACCGAGGTGGGCGACCCCATCGAGGTGGCGGCGCTGACCCAGGCCTTCCGCACCGGAACCGAGCGCACCGGTTACTGCGCGCTGGGGTCGGTGAAGACGAACATCGGCCACACCGACACTGCCGCAGGCGTCGCGTCGCTGGTGGCCGCGGTCTGCGCCCTCGAGGCCCGGGAGATCCCGCCGACGGTGCACTACCGGGCCCCCAACCCCCGGATCGATTTCGAAACGAGCCCCTTCCACGTTCCGTCGGAGCTCCATTCCTGGGACGCCACGGGACCCAGGCGTGCCGGCGTGAACTCGCTGGGCGTGGGAGGCACGAACGCCTTCGTGATCCTGGAGGAGGCGCCGGAGCCCGAGGCTTCGGGCCCGGGGAGGCCGGTCCAGCTCCTGGCCCTTTCGGGACGTTCACGCAGGGTCCTCGAGGCCGCGGGAGGCGACCTGGTCGACTTCCTCGAGTCCGCTCCATCGTGGATGGGAGCCCCCGCGCTTGCGGACGTGGCCTACACGCAGGCGGTGGGGCGGAAGGCCTTCCGGCACCGCCGCGCCGTCGTGGCGGGCACCGCCGAGGAGGCGGTGGAGGCGCTCGTGACCGGAGATCCGGACCGGGTCTTCACCGGCGAGGCCGTCGAGCCGTCGCCGCCCGTGTCCTTCCTCTTCGCCGGGGGGGGTGCGCAGTACCCCGGAATGGGGGCCGGCCTTCGCGCCACGGAGCCCGTCTACCGCGAGGTGGTCGAAGACTGCCTGGGCCGCCTGGAGCCCACCCTTTCGACCCGGGTCCGGGCGCTTCTCCTCGGGAAAGCCCCGAATGGCGCCGCCGCTGCAGGGGAAGACGCCGAGCTGCCTTCCGTGGCCCTCCCGGCCCTCTTCATCACCCAGCTGGCGCAGTCGCTCCTCTGGCGGTCGTGGGGAATCGAACCCGCCTCGATGGTCGGCCACAGCATGGGCGAGTACACGGCCGCCTGTCTGTCTGGCGTCCTCTCGAGAGCCGATGCGCTCTCGATGGTCGTGGTCCGGGGGCGGCTCTTCGAGACCCTCGAGGCCGGGGGGATGCTCAGCGTGAGCCTTCCCGAAGACGAACTCCGTGCGCGGCTTCCCGATGGGCTTTCCATTGCCGCGGTGAATGCGCCGGAGCTGGCCGTGGCCTCGGGACCGATCCCCCTCCTCGACGAGCTCGAGGCCCGGCTTCAGGCCGAGGAGATCGAGCACCGGCGGGTTCGCATCGCGGTGGCCGCACACTCGAGCATGCTCGAACCGATCCTGGGAGAATTCGAGGCCCACCTGCGGAAGATGGAGCTCCGCCCTCCCCGCATCCCCTTCGCGTCGAACCTATCGGGCGACTGGATCACCGCGGAGGAGGCCACCGACCCGGGCTACTGGGTGCGCCAGCTCCGGCAGACGGTGCGCTTCTCGGACGGGGTTCGCCGGCTCATGGCCGAGGGGAGCCCGGTCCTCCTCGAGGTCGGTCCGGGGCGGACGCTCGCGACCCTGGCGCGCCTGAACGTGGAGCCCGGCGCCGCGGTCGAGGCGCTCGTCTCGATGCGGCATCCGGACGACGAACGCGACGACCTGGCCTTCCAGCTCGGCACCCTGGGTCGCCTCTGGAGCCTCGGAGTCGAGGTCGACTGGGATGCCTTCCACGCGGGCCAGTCCCGCAGGCGGGTGCCCCTTCCGACCTATCCCTTCGAGCGGGAGCGTCACTTCTTCGAGCCTGGGAACGCTCTCCCCCTCCAGTTCGGCGCCCTGGCGGGCACGCCCCCCGCCGAGCCGGACTCGACGGAGCCGATGGCCCGGTGGTTCCACGAATCCACATGGGAAGAGGCCCCACCGGTCGCCCCGGAGGGTGGAACGCACGCGGGTGAGGGTTCGTCCGGACACGGGGAACTCCTCCTCTTCGGGGAGGTCCCGGAGGCGCTGGTGGCCGGGCTGCGTGAGGCGGGCTGGAGCCCGGTGGTCGTTCGAGCGGCGGACACCTTCTCGGAAGGGGAGGGCGGCGACGCCTTCGGTCTGCGCCCGCGCGAGGTCGGCGACTGGCGCTCCCTCTTCGCCCGGCTCGCGGAGCAGGGCCGACCGCTGCGCGGCATCGTGCACCTGCCGCTCCTGGCCCCGGGGCCCGAAAGGGAGGGGATCGAGGCTGCCCAGGCCCGCGCCTTCGACGTGCCCTTCACGATCCTGCGGGCGCTGGGCGAGGAGAACCTCGAGGCGGGATTCCCCTTCGTCGTGGCCTCGACGGGGGTGCAGAAGGTGGAACCGG
>JBJHBX010000299.1:0-4303 GCA_050485725.1 Gemmatimonadales bacterium
AGGTCGAGGGGTCGGCCCCCATCCGCGTCACCCCGAGCTCGTGAATGATCCGCCCGCCGGGAAGGATCCCGTACCCCTGTTCGCGGGTGGGCATCGGGGTGAAGACCTCGCCACCCATCTCCTCGATCAGGGCCCGGAAGGTCTCCTGCATGTGCTTGACCTGCAAGTACTCATGGTCCGTCCACCTGAAGTGGAACTTGAGCACCGGGATCCCCCATTCGTCCACCGTGTCCGCATCGATCTCGCAGAAGGTGCTCTCGTTCGGGACCATTTCGCCGCGCCCCGAGAACCCGATCGTCGAACCCCAGTACCGGCGGTAGTCCTCCTTGAGGGCAGCCCCGTAGCCGCCTCCCGGCGGATAGCGATGAATGCCGCCCATGAAGTTGTATCCGGGCATCCGCTTGCCACCCCAGACCTCGATGTGGTAGCCCCGCGGAAAGTCGAGGGTGCGGTTGTCGAGCCACCAGGGCATGTAGACGTGGAGCCCTCCGGCGCCGTCCTCGTTGTGCGGCGGGGTGTCGACCATGCGGGGAATGAAGCCCGCCACGTCTGTGCCGGTCGTGTCGGTCAGGTACCGGCCCACGGCGCCGCTTCCGTTCGCGAGCCCGTCGGGGAAGGCGGACGACGTCGAGTTCAGGAGAATTCGCGCCGACTCGCACGCGCTCGCCGCCAGGATCACGATCCCGGCCCGGACGTGCTCTTCCCTTCCCGAGTCCTTGTCGATGTAGTGCACGCCGTCGGCCAGGCCGTTTCGCCCCACCGTGACCTCGCGCACCATGGCGTTCGTGCGTACCTCGAGGCTGCCGGCCTCCATGGCCGGGAAGATCAGCACGTTCGGGGTCGAGAAGTTCGCGTTGACCGAGCAACCCCTGCTGCACTGCCCGCAGTAGTGGCAGGCGGGGCGGCCGTTCAGCGGCCGCGTCAGCACCGACAGCCTCGACGGAATGCACGGAATGTCCATGCGGCGCGAGGCCTCCTGCACCATCAGCTCGTAGCAGCGGGGACGGGGCGGAGGCTGGAAGATGCCGTCGGGGTCGTTCGGCAGCCCCTCTTGGGACCCGAAGATGCCGACGAGGCGGTCCAGGCGGTCGTAGTACGGCGCCACGTCGTCGTAGCCGATGGGCCAGTCGTCGCCCAGCCCGTCCAGGGTCTTGCGACGGAAGTCGTCGGGCCCGAAACGGAGCGAGATGCGACCCCAGTGGTTCGTGCGCCCGCCGAGCTGGCGCACCCGGAACCAGTCGAACTCGGTCCCGGCCGCACGGGTGTAGGGCTCGCCGGGAAGCGACCAGCCGCCCAGCCCCGCGTGGAACTCCCCGAAGTGCCGCTCGGGGGTTGGCGCGCCGCGCCTGGGCGAGTCGTAGTTCCAGGCGAACATCGATGCGTCGCGGCGGTTGTCCCACCAGCGCCCGGCCTCGAGCATGACGACGTTGGCACCGGCCAGCGTCAATGCATGGGCCGCCATGCCCCCGCCGGCCCCCGAACCCACGATGCAGACGTCGTACCTGCGGCGGCGTCGAAGAAGGGGCATCGGGACCTCGCGCTTGGGGGTCAGGGAGGCGGTCGCGCGGCACGGTCCGGACGCGGTCGGAACCGCGCCGGCGCGACCGGCGGCCCGGTGAAGGCTGCGCCATCATGCCACGCGGCGTGCGGAATGGCCAGTGTGGGGGGTGGCGATTCACTGGCCCCGCCCGGAGGCGCCCTCTATGTTGGCTCCCGCCGGTCCGGTTGGCACGCCGCACCGGCGCCGGATTCGCCACCAGGACGAGAGCCCATGGACGATCGCTGGACCCGCCGCTCCTTTCTCGCAACCGGGGCCGCCGCGCTGGCCGGGGCCGCGCTGACCCCTCCAGGCACGCGGGGATTCGCGGGGAACGCCCCAGGCCCCCGGGCCCTCGGGCGGACGCCCGCCGGCACCTCCCGCGCCGGGCTCCCCTTCCTCATCTCGCTCGCCCAGTGGTCACTGCACCGCACGCTCCGCGCGGGCGAAATGGACCACCTGGACTTCGCCGCGCGCTCCCGCGAACGCTACGGGATCGAGGCGATCGAGTACGTGAACACCTTCTTCCGGGACCATGTCGGTGATGCGGCCTACCTTGCCGAGATGAACCGCCGTGCCGCGGACCACGGCGTCCATCAGCACCTGATCATGTGCGACGGCGAGGGGCGCCTGGGCGATCCCGATCCCGCTGCCCGGCGGACGGCCGTCGAGAACCACCGGCGCTGGGTCGATGCGGCGCAGGCCCTGGGCTGCGCCAGCATCCGCGTGAACGCCCACAGCGAGGGGAGCCGCGAGGAGCAGCAGCGGCTCGTGGCGGACGGGCTGAGGCAGCTCTGCGAGTACGGGGACCAGGCGGGGCTCGACGTGCTCGTCGAGAACCATGGCGGACTCTCGTCGGACGGCGCCTGGCTTGCCGGCGTCATGGAGCTCGTGGACCACCCCCGCGTGGGCACCCTTCCCGATTTCGGGAACTTCAACCTGGGGGGCGGCGAGGTCTACCCGATCTACCAGGGCGTGGCCGAGCTGATGCCCTGGGCGAAGGCGGTAAGCGCCAAGTCGCACGACTTCGACGACCAGGGCAACGAGACCACGAAGGACTACCGTCGCCTGATGCGGATCGTCACGGAGGCGGGGTACCGCTCGTGGGTCGGCATCGAGTACGAGGGCGGCCGGCTGAGCGAGGACGAGGGAATCCTCGCCACCCTGCGCCTTCTCGAAACCATCCAGCAGGAGATGCAGGAACGATGAGCGACACGCCCCGAAGGGAAGGTCCGGCCGGCGCCACCCGGCGCGAGTTCCTGGCCCGGTCGGCCGCCGTCGCCGCCGGGGGACTCGCGGCGGGCGCGCTCCTCCCCGACGAGGTCTTCGCCGCGTCCGAGGCCCCGGTGGGGCGCGCCCTTCCCCGCCCCCCCCTCGGGAGCGACGATCCCGTTCACATCGGGGTGATCGGCACGGGGGGCATGGGGACCGAGCACGCGAACGCCATCCTCCGCATGGTGGCATCGGAGCGCGTGAACGCCCGGATCGTCGGGCTCTGCGACATCTGCACACCGCGGCTCCTCGAGGCCTTCGTGAAGGTGCGCGACGCACAGCCGGCCGACGCCGAAATCACGATGTACACGGACTACCGGAAGCTCCTTGAAGACCCGACGATCCACGGCGTCCTGGTCGCCACGCCCGAGCACTGGCACGCCCGCATGGCCGAGGACGCGATCCTGGCCGGAAAGGACGTCTATGTCGAGAAGCCGATGACCTTCGACCTGCGCGACGCCCTCCGGCTGCGACGCGTCGTGCAGGCGAACCCCGAGGTGCGGTTGGTCGTGGGCACGCAGTACGTGATGATCCCGAGCTACGCCGAGGCGAGAAGGGTCATCGCCGAGGGCACGATCGGCACCCCGGTCTTCAGCCAGACCAGCTACTGCCGCAACTCGAAGGACGGCGAGTGGCTCTACTACGACATCGACCCCGAGTGGGAACCCGGCGTGAACCTGGGGTGGGACCAGTGGACCGGGCCCCGGGGCCGTCAGCCCTGGGATCCGGAGGTCTACGCCCGCTGGCGCCGCTATCGCCGCTATTCGACCGGCATCATCGGCGACCTGCTCGTGCACCGCATGACCCCGCTCATGCAGACCCTCGACGCGGGGTGGCCGGTCCGGGTCACGGCGGCGGGGGGGCACCTGGTCGACAAGGCCATGGAGAACCACGACCACGTGAACATCACGCTCGAGTTCGAGAGCGGACACATCATGGCCCTCGTCGGGTCCACGGCGAACGAGGTGGGGCTCGAGACGATGATTCGCGGGCACCGGGCGAACCTCTACCTGGGAGGCCGCACGCTGACCATGCGCCCCGAGCGCATCTACGCCGAGGAGCTCGACGAGGAGACGATCGAGGGTGAGAACGTGGGCAACACGCAGGATGCCCTCCGCGCGCACTGGCTCGAGATCATTCGCACCCGCGGCGAGCCGCTGAGCGACATCGAGCTCGGCACGCAGGTCATGGTGGGTGTCGACCTGGCGTCGCGCTCGCTCTGGGAGGGGAAGGCCTTCCGCTTCGATCCCGACCGGCTTCGTTCGCGCGGCATCTGAGGCACCCGGCATGACACCGATCCGCTTCGCGGTGGCGGCCATGGGGACGCGCTTCGAGATCGTGCTTTCCGGAGATGCAGGGCATGGGGAGGATGCGAGGCATGGAGGCGATGCAGAGCCTGGGGACGATGCGAACGGACGGGCGGCGCGGGTGCGCCGGGTCGCGCTGGGCGAAGCCGCCATCGCCGAGATCGAGGACTGGCACGGCCGGCTGAGT
>JBJHBX010000300.1:0-4292 GCA_050485725.1 Gemmatimonadales bacterium
CCGCGGGTGCCTGGGCCGCGGCTGCGAGTGCGGCGAGCGGCGGGAAGCGGCGATTCGCGGGCGCGGCGACGGGCGGATGTGGCGACGGGCGGTGGGAATCGGAGCCGTGCGGGCGCGAGTGCCGCAGCCACGTTTCGGCTGAAACGTTTCAGCTGAAACCCCGGATGACCGGCGTCCCCAGCTGTCCGCGAGCGTGCGCCCGAGCCGCCGCCCGCATCGAGAGGTTGCGAACCGGCCAGCGCCGGAGCATCCTGACCCCCGGCGGTCCCCCCCAACGCTCGATCCCACGAGCCTCTCCCCCCCGCACCGGAGCCCGCATGCGAATTCTTGCCATTGGCGGCACCCAGTTCATGGGCCGCGACGCCGTCGAGCGGCTTCTCGCCCGAGGTCACGAGGTCTCGGTCCTGCACCGGAGCGGTAGCATCGATTTCGGGGGCGGTCGCGTCCGGAGTATCCAGGCGGACCGGGGTGACCTCGACGCCATGTCGCGAATCCTCGGACGCGAGGGCTTCCAGGCCGTTCTCGACTTCGCGTACGACTGGGAGAAGGGCACCACCGCGGCCCAGGTCGAGGCCGCGGCCCGGAGCTGTGGCCCGGAGCTGGAACGCTACGTATTCATGTCGAGCGTCGCCGCGTACGGAGAGGGACTGGACAAGCGGGAAGACGACCCGCTGGCCCCGGACGACTTCCCGATGCCCTACGTCCAGCACAAGGCCCAGGCGGAGCGTGCCCTCTTCGCGATGCACCGCGAGTCCGGCTTCCCCGTGACCACCTTCCGTCCCCCCTTCGTGCACGGGCCCCGGCAACCCTTCTACCGGGAGCAGTTCTTCTGGGACCGGATGCTCGACGGTCGACCGATCATCCTCCCGGACGGCGGCGACGCGATGATGCAGTGGGTCTTCGCCCCGGACGTGGCCGAGGCGTGCGCGCTGGCCATCGAGGTGCCGGAGGCGGCAGGCGAGGCGTTCAACATCGCGCACCGGGAACCCACCTCCCAGAGACAGTACGTGGAGGCGCTCGCGCGCGCCGCAGGGGTCGAACCCAGGATCGTCGACATCCCCCGCGCCGACATCCACGCGGCGGGCGGCCAGGTCATGGGCGAGAACCTGTACTTCGGCGAGGTCCTCGACATGCAGCCCCTGACCTCGGTGGTGGAAAAGGTCACGCGCGTGCTGGGACTCGAGCCCACCCCCCTGGACGAGGCGCTCACGACGACCTTCGAGTGGTACCGCGGCCAGCCCCGTCGCCCGGTCGACTACACCTTCGAGGACCGACTCCTGGCCATGGCCTGACCGGCAGGCTGCGGCTGCACGCCGGCGGTCACGGAGCCGAACCCTCCCCACCCCATCGCTCGAGCACCGACCAGACCGCTCTCGAAAAGGTGAGGCCCGCGGAAAACCGCTCCAGGGCATGCGCCCTCAGCCGCGGCGCGTGCTCCGAAAGGTACCGGTCGAGGGCCGCGCGATCGGGTGCCAGGTAGGCGCTTCGGAAGGTCACGGCAGGTGGCGATGCCGTTGGCGGGGTCGCCATGCGTGGAGTCAGCGCGGCGCGGGCCTCGGGGCGCGACCCTTGGGGCGATGTCCCTCCCGCACCTCCGTCCAGATCTCCGGTCCTCGAGAATTCCGCCTCGACGAAGCATCCGGTCGCGATCAGGTCGGGAATGTGTTCCTCCCGGAGGTATCGCTCGTAGGCCGCTGCCGCGTCCAGCGGCACCCTCGCGGTGACTTCGTAGCGGATCGGACCAGGGTCGTCCATGGAACCTCCTCCGGGGTTCAGGCCAGCTCGCGCGCCGCCTCGACGATGTCGGCGGTCTGCACCAGGACCAGGTTGGCCGCCGGCCCCAGCGGCACGAAGGTATCCACGGCCCGCACGGAACGCAGCCGTGCCGGCGACCCGCGCTCCGCGAGGTCCGCCACCACCGCCTCCGCGATCCCGCCCCCGGTCCGCCGACACTCGTCGACCACGAGCACGGCGCGCTTCTCGCTGGCCGCCGCCGCGATCGCATCGAAGGGAAGCGGGTTCAGCCAGCGCAGGTCGAGGACATCGGCCCGAATCCCGTGCTCCGCCGCCAGGATCCGCTGGGCCTGCAGGCTCATGCGAAGGCCGTTCGCGTAGCTGACCAGGAGAAGATCGGCCTCGAGCCGCGCGAACCCGAGCTCCTCCTGCACCGGCCCGATGGGGTGAAGTCCGACGTCTCCCGGCACGAGGGCATCGCCCGGAGGCGGGTAGTCCGAGAGCCAGCGACCGTCCCCCTCCTCGTGCAGGTCCTTCTCGTGGTAGAGGGCGATGGGCTCGAGGAAGACCACCACCCGACCGCAGGCGGCGGCGAGCGCCATGCATCCCCGGAGCATCCGGACCGCGTCGTCACCCCGCGAGGGGGTGGCCAGCACGAGACCCGGAATGTCCCGGAGCCCCCCGATCGCGTTGTCGTTGTGGAAGTGCCCCCCGAAGCCCTTCTGGTATGCGAGCCCGGCCATGCGCACCACCATCGGGTTCGCGAACTGCCCGGAGCTGAAGAACTGGAGCGAGGCCGCCTCGCCCCGGAGCTGGTCCACCGCGTTGTGCACGTAGGCCAGGTACTGGATCTCGGGCACCGGGAGGTGCCCCACGAGCCCGGCCCCCTGGGCCACCCCCAGGATCGTGGTCTCGTCGAGCAGGGTGTCGACGACGCGCCCCGTCCCGAACCGCTTCTGGAGTCCCGCCGTGACGTAGTACACCCCTCCCTTCCTCCCCACGTCCTCTCCGAAGACCAGGATCTCGGGGCGCCGAAGCATCTCGTCGGCCAGCGCGGAGCTCAGGTGCGCCGCCATCGTCCTGCGCACCGGGTTCGCCGTCGCTTCCGGAAGCTCGCTTCCCCAGAAGGCTCGTCTCCGCTCCGGATCCACGGCGCCCCTGGCCGATGCCCGGACCGCGGCCTCGTCGAAGGGGGCGAGCGGCTCCACGACCTGCTCGACGGTGCGGAGGTGGTCACGGGTCGCGGCCTCCTCCCCGGCCTCGCGCACCCGGGTGCGCACGCGCTCCAGGATGCGGAGAAGTTCGCCCGGTTCCGCGGCGCCGGTTTCGACGAGCCGCCGGGCGTTCCGGAGGAGGGGATCCCGCGACTCCGACGCCTCGATCTCGGCGGGGGTCCGGTATGCGAGCTCGATGTCGCTTCCGGCGTGCCCCCAGAGGCGCACGGTCGCGAGCCGGAGAAACACCGGGAGCCTCCGGGTGCGGCAGAGGTGGATCGCCTCCTCCACCACGTCCCACACCTCGTCCACCTCGCCCTCGGCCTCGAAGTACCGCAGGTAGCGCATGCCCCCGAAGCTCTCGCGGATCCAGCGAGGGGGGGTCTCAACGGAAATGCCGAGTCCGTTGTCCTCACAGATGAACAGGATCGGCACGGGATTTCCGCGGCGCAGGGCGTATCTCGCGGCATTGACCCCGGTCAGTGCCGTGGCGTGGTTCGCCGACGCGTCGCCGAAGGAGC
This sequence comes from Gemmatimonadales bacterium, assembly GCA_050485725.1. Classification (GTDB taxonomy): domain Bacteria; phylum Gemmatimonadota; class Gemmatimonadetes; order Longimicrobiales; family Gaopeijiaceae; genus SKNW01. The sequence continues at coordinate 3,470 of JBJHBX010000300.1, forward strand.
AGCAGACGATGGCGTCGTCGGGAAGGCCCGCGGGATCGTGGCCGAGGCGGCGTGCCCGGCCCAGCGCGAAGGCGGTCCCTACGGCCTTCGGAAGGTGCGATGCGATGGTGCTGGTCTGGGGCGGAACCCAGAGTCGTCGACTCCCCCAGACCTTGTGCCGCCCCTGGCTGATGGGGTCATCGGATCGGGCACAGATCGAGAGCATCGTGTCGAGGACCGGATCGACCCCGGGGTCCCGGCGGGAACGCGCCATCATCAGCCCGCCGGACCGGTAGTGCAGGAAACAGGGATCGGTGATGCGAAGCTGGGCGCCGAGGACGGCGTTCTGCTCGTGACCCGCGCTGGAAATGGTATAGAAGCTGCGGTTCGTGGCCTTCAGGCGGCGCGCCTCGACATCGATGGCGCGGCTCGTGGCCTGGTCCTCCCAGAGGGCCACCGCGGCCCCTGCGGTCAGCGAGGAACCGGCCCGGATCGGGTCGGCGGGATCAAGGCGGGGTGGGCGCGACTCGGCGCTCCCCGCGGCGGAAACGAGGAAGCGTTCGAGCTGCTGCTCGACGAGCGATACGCGATCGATGGACACGGGCGGAGGCGTGGAGATGCGGTTGTCAAGGAAGGATGCGGGGTCCGGACGGCCCGGAAGCTACCGGGCCCGGCGGGCGATGTCGAGCGGGGGGGGCAGGGCCATCCTCGCCGGGGTCGTGCTGGCCGGGTCGGTGTTCGTCGCGGAGGCGGTGGCGCCTCCGGCGGCCGAGGCCCAGCTCCTGTCGGATGCGCTCCGGAACGGTGCCCAGTCCCGTACCCGCGTCTTCCTCGACTGCCAGGC
>JBJHBX010000301.1:0-4267 GCA_050485725.1 Gemmatimonadales bacterium
GGCCCGGGTCGAGGACGCGCTGCCCGATACCGTGCCACCCCCCGACACGACGGGTGTCCAGCCCGACACCATTCTTCCCGACACTACCGTCTCGATCCCTGGCGACAGGAACGGAGGCTTCGAATGAAATCGCTCATCGCACTCTGGACCGGGCTGGCCCTGGGGCTCGGAGCCCCGGGGCACGGCTTTCCGGAGCACGAAGCCTCGGACCCGGGCACCCTTCGCGAAATGCAGGTGCTGCCCGGCTCCGACCTCGAAGGCCCGCTCGTCGAGGTGGTCCTCGCCGTGGACGGCAACGTGCAGGTCCGGGACTTCACGATGGAAGGGCCCGACCGCCTGGTCGTGGACCTCCTGGGCACGAAGAGCGCGCTGGCCGCCGAGAGCTTCCCGAACCTGAACCTGGGCGGCGTCCGGGGCATCCGTGCCCGGCAGTACGCGGACGACATCGTGCGGGTCGAGATCGAGCTCCTGGCCCCCGTGGGCTACGCCATCACGCCGGGAAGCGGCTTCATCCGGGTCTCGATCGAGAACCTCTTCGGCGAGTTCGACCCATGGACGGCCGAGACCCGCGCCCCGGCGAACGGGGCATCCGGCGCCGCGAACGGGGGGGACGCCACGGGCCGCTCCTTCACCCTGCCGCCTGCGCCCGCGCGGGCCCAGGGCGCATGGAGCGGGGTCGCGCCGAGCGAGTTCTCCCGCCGCATGTCGGTGACCTTCGTCGACACGCCGATCCGCGAGGTCCTCTTCACCTTCGCCGAGGTCTCGGGCCGGTCCATCGTGCCGGGCTCCGGGGTGACCGGGAACGTCAGTGCAGAGATCCGCGATCAGCCCTGGGACATCGCCCTCCAGGCGATTCTCGAGATGCATGGCCTGGCGGCCCAGGAACAGGCGTCGGGGATCATCCGCGTCGACCGACTCAGGGACATCACCGAGCGCGTCGACGTGGAACCGGTGCAGACCCGGGTCTTCCGGATCAACTTCGCCCCGGCCGGCGAGGTGTCGCCCGCGGTGGAGTCGCTCCTTTCGCAGCGCGGCCAGGTGCAGGCCTCCCGCGGCACGAACACGCTGGTCGTCACCGATGTCCCCGGGGTCCTCGACCAGGTCGCGTCGCTGATCGAGGGACTCGACGTGGAGACCCCGGGCATCACGATCTCAGCCAAGATCATCTTCGTGAACCGGACCGACCTCCAGGAGACGGGGATCGTCTACGAGCTGAAGGACTCCCGGGGCAACCAGATCAACCGCACCTTCCCCGGGGCCCTCGACGCCGATGGCGACGGGCGCATCTCGCAGGACGAGCGCGTGCCCATCGGGACCAACGTGATCTCCTTCGGCGGCAACTCCATCGCCGCCATCGGGAACGCGAACCAGCGGGTGTCGGGTCCGGCGGCCCAGTTCCTGACCTCGCTGATCATCGGGCGACACACCCTCCTCTCCTTCGTCGAGGCGCTCCAGTCCGCGAATCTCTCGGACATCCAGGCCCACCCGCAGATCACCGTGCTCGAGAACCAGACGGCGAACATCCTGGTGGGTGAGCGGGTGCCGATTCCGGTCACCCAGCAGACCGGTGTCGCGGGAGGAGCCCAGGACGGACAGGCGCTCTTCCAGCCCTTCACCGTCCAGTTCCAGGAGGTCGGCATCAAGCTCGAGGTGACGCCCCAGGTGGCCGCGGGCAACCTGATCCTGATGGACGTCCTGGCGGAGCGCTCCGGCGTCGAGGTCGTGGAGTCCTTCCTGGGCTTCATCTTCAACACGCAGGAGGCCCGGACCCGCGTCCTCGTGGAAGACGGAGAGACGGTGGTGATCGGGGGCCTGACGGTGACGGAGACGGCGGAGCTGCGAAGCGGCATCCCGCTCCTGATGAACCTTCCGGTGGTGGGCCGCATGTTCCGCCTGACGCGCGAGGAGAAGTCCCAGCGCGACCTGATCATCATGGTCACCCCTCAGATCAACCGTCGCTGAGGCGAAGGGAGCCGGCGCCATGTCCAGGATCGAGGGAATCGCGGAGCCGCGCGCGCGCGGCCGGGCCGTCGCCATCTTGCTGGCGCTGGGACTCGTGGCGGCCGCCGCCTGGGGATGCGAGGGGCGGCACCTCTGGGAACCGGTCACGACCCCGCCGACCATCGTGGAGTTCTCGGCACCCGCCCAGGTGGCCGAAGGGGCCTCGATCCCGATCACGGCCCGGGCCATCGGCCTGGTCCGCGTCGACTCCTTCGTCGTCGAGGCCACGGGCGCCGTGACGGGTCGCCAGGTCCAGACGAATACCGACCCCGACCGCGACGTCACCTTCAACTTCACCTTCACCGCCCCTGCGCCCACGCCGAGCACCATGGCGAGCTTCGCCGGCTTTGCCGTGGACGCGCAGGGGAACGTCTCCGAGATCGTGGGGCTGAACGTGTCCATCCCCGACGAGACCCCGCCCCTGGTCACGAAGTCGGTGTCGGCCACGGAGGTCCCGCAGGGTGGCCAGCTGCGCATCGACGTCCAGGCCTCGGACGTCTCGGGGCTCCAGCTCTTCGGGGCCAGGGTCTTCGGGCCTGCCGGAAACGAGGTCTTCTCGCAGACCCTCGGCTCGACCGAGAGCTCCGCGAGCGGCACCTTCACCTGGAACGTGCCGGCCCGGCCCGTCTTCGGGAGTTACCAGGTCGAGGCCTTTGCCCGGGACCTGGCGGGGAACGCCGTCAGCACCTCGCGAACGAACGTCCAGGTCATCGACACCATCGAGCCGTCCATCGCGCTCCTCGAGCCCGACTCGACGGTGCCGGTCCCCCCTTCGGAGCCCCTCTTCGTGCGGGCCGGCGTGTCGGACAACGACGCGGTGGACCAGGTGGTGATCCGGAGCATCGCCTTCCGGGGCGATCCGGATCTCGGCACCGGGTTCTCCGTCGTTCCCTTCCAGCCGTGGACGATCAACCTGGCCGAGGCGCTCCCGGCTGACACGACGCTGACCCGCTTCATGGCCCCGGCGTCGAACGCCGCGGACAGGGTTCAGCCCGGCGAGACCTTCCGGCTCATCATCGAGGCCCGGGACAGGTCGGGGAACGTGTCCGTCCGGACCGTCTTCATGCGCGGTGAGGGGGGCGAGGAGGGGGGCGGGGAGAACTGAAGCGAGCGCGGGGAGCCTTCCCTTCCCGCACCAGGAAGCCCCCCGGGATCCGCGCCCGGTCTGGACACCCTCCGGACCGGGCGTCACCTTTCGGGCTCCAGTCCACCCGCAGCCCTCGACCTCGATTCGATCTTGCTCCGCATCCTCTCCTTCCGTACCGCAGGCGAATCCCACGGGCGCGGCCTGACGGCCCTCCTCGAGGGGGTCCCCGCCGGGCTCGCGCTGGTCATGGAACGGGACGTGGACCCGGAGCTCGCCCGGCGGCAGCAGGGGTACGGGCGCGGTCGCCGCATGCAGATCGAGTCCGACCGGGTGGAGCTCCTCTCGGGCGTGCGCCTCGGCGAGACGCTCGGCTCCCCGATCTCGATGGTGATCTGGAACCGGGACTGGGAGAACTGGACCACCGCCATGAGCCCGCTTCCCCCGGATCCCGACCTGAACCCCGGGGCGCTCAGGGCCATGTACCTGCCGCGCCCGGGGCACGCCGACCTGGTCGGGGTGCTCAAGTACGACCGAAGGGACACCCGCGACATCCTGGAGCGGGCGTCGGCGCGGGAGACGGCGGCCCGCGTGGCCTGCGGGGCGGTGGCGAAGACGCTCCTCCGCGCGTTCGGAATCGGCGTCGGGTCGTACGTACGGAGGATCGGCGAGGTCGAGGCGGGGGATCCGGGCGACCTGGATGCGCTCCTCGCGGCCGGGGGCGCGGCGCTGGGCGAGCGGGCCGACGGCTCTCCGGTCCGAACGCTGGACCCCGGGGCCGAGCACGCGATGATCGCCGCCATCGACCGGGCGAAGGAGGCGGGCGATACGCTCGGCGGCACCTTCGAGGTGGTGGTCACGGGCCTTCCGGTGGGGCTCGGTAGCCACGTGGCGTGGGACCGGAGGCTCGACGCCCGCCTGGCCGGTGCCGTCATGTCGATCCAGGCGATCAAGGGTGTCGAGATCGGGCTTGGCTTCGAGGCGGCGACCCGGCCCGGCTCGCGGGTCCACGATCCCATCGTGCGTGACGATGACGCGCTCCGGGCCGGTGGGTTTGCCCGCGCCTCGAACGGCGCCGGCGGGCTCGAAGGCGGTGTCACCACCGGGGCGCCCCTCGTGGTGCGCGGCGCCATGAAGCCGATCTCGACGCTGATGAAGCACCGGCTTCCGTCGGTGGACCTC
>JBJHBX010000302.1:0-4263 GCA_050485725.1 Gemmatimonadales bacterium
TGTGGCGGTGACGGTCACCGTGCCGGCCGAGGCGGGGGCGGTCAGCGTCGCCGAGTTCCCCTGGGCCGAGAGCTGTCCCCCGGTCGTGGTCCAGTGGACCCCGGTGTTCCCCGCGTTCGAGACCGAGGCGGTGAAGGTGGCCGTTGCACCCTGGTCCAGCGTGGCCGAACCGGGCGTGACGCTCACGTTGACCGGGGGCGCGGGCTCCGTGGTTCCGGAGTCGCCACATGCCGCGACGGAAAGAACGAGTGCCGCGGCGGTGAGGCTGCGCGCGATGGGAAGCATGGTCCGGCTCCTGTTGTGGGGAGGTGCGAAGGCCGGGGTCACCGGCGGCCCCGCGTGTCCGCTCGGGCGCGTCGGGCCTCGCTCACTCCCCTACGCGCCAGGTCGCCGGAAAGGGGATCGGCCGCATCGTCAGCCGCGTTCGGTCCATGACGGGCCGACAACCCCGCGGGGGACTCGCCGCGGCATTCCTCCTGGCCTCGCCGGTCCTGGTCGGGGTGATCTATGCGGGGGCGGCATCGGTGGGTCTTGTCGGGGTAGGGGCCCGCGGCCTCACCACCGGCGCCTGGGGACGCGTACTCTCCGACGGAGGGGTCCACGCGGGCATCGCCTGGTCGCTCTGGGTGGCCGCCGCCTCGACGGCCCTCGCCACGGCGGGAGCAGTGGCGCTGGCGGTGGTGTTCCGGGGTCGGAGGCGGCTCGACATCGCCGCCCGGGCCCTTTCCCTTCTCCCCCTTCCAGTGCCGCACGTGGTGGCGGGCGTGTGCGGGGTCCTGATCCTCGGGCAGAGCGGGGTCCTGTCGCGCGTGGCCCACGGCCTCGGCCTGGTCTCGAGCCCCGCCGACATGCCCGCGCTGGTGGCCGATCCCGCGGGGATCGGGCTGATCCTGGCGCTCACCTGGAAGGAGATCCCCTTCCTGGCCCTCGTGGCCTTCTCGATCCTGGCCTCCCGGGGGGAGCGGCTCGAGGAAGCCGCCCGCACCCTGGGAGCCGGGCCCCTCGCCACCTTCCTCCTCGTGACCTGGCCGGTGCTCTGGCGCGGCATGCTCCCCGCCGTGGTGGCGGTTTTCACCTTCGTGGCCGGAAGCTGGGAGGTGGCGGTCCTCCTCGCGCCCTCGGACCCCCTCGCCCTCCCCCTCCAGGTGATGGAGCGTCACACCGACCCGGCCCTGGCCCGCCGGGGAGAGGCCTTCGTGCTGGCGCTCGTGGCGCTCGCGCTGGCCGCTGCCGCGGTGGCGCTCCACGAGCGGCTCCGGGCCCGCTGGGAGGTGCTCGAGCGATGAAGGCCCCCACGCTTCGCCTTGCCCTCTTCGGCCTCCTCGCGGCGACCACCCTCCTCCCCTTCGCCACCCTCGTCGTGGCCTCGCTGGGCCGGGGGTGGTTCTGGCCCGCCCTCCTTCCCCCGGAGTTCTCGGGCGCGGTATGGGTCGAGCTCCTTCGCGGGGGAAGCCGGCTGGGCAGGGCGGCCACGAGCTCGCTCCTCCTCGCGGTGGGCACCGGGATCCTGGCCGTGGTCGTGGCCTTCCCCGCGGGCCGCGCCATGGCCCGCCTTCGCGGCTGGCGGCGCCACCTGGCCGCCGGCTGCGCCTTCCTGCCGGTGGCGGCCCCGCCCCTCGCCGTGGGGGTCGGGCTCCAGTATTCCTTCCTGAGCCTTGGGCTCGGCGGCACCCATGTCGGCGTCCTCCTGGCCCACCTGGTCCCCGCCGCCGGCTACGTCTCCCTCTTCCTGCTGGGGGTCTTCGCGGTGCACGATGACCGCCTCGAGCTCGAAGCCCGGAGCCTCGGCGCCACACCGCGGCAGGCCCTTCTGCTGGTGACCCTTCCGACCCTTCGGCGCCCCCTGGTCGAGGGCTTCGTGCTGGGCTTCCTCGTGAGCTGGGCCCAGGTCCCCCTTACGCTCCTGGTGGGGCAGGGGGTGATCCCCGCCCTCCCGGTCGAGGTGCTCTCGTACGTGCAGGCCGGGCAGGACGCCTGGGCGGCGACCGGAGCCCTCCTCCTGGTGGTCCCGCCCCTCCTCGTCATGGCACTCGCGGGATTCGCCATCCGCGGCCGCCCGGTGGTGGTGGCATGACCCACGCATCCCCGGGCTCCCCGCCCCCCTCTCCTCCCTCCCTCCGCCTCCGGGGCCTCGCCGCGGCCTACGGTGGCGACCCCCGCCCCGGCGCCCCCGGCGTGGGCCCCATCGACCTCGAGGTGGCTCCGGGAGAGCGCCTCGTCCTGGTCGGCGCCTCGGGCGAGGGCAAGACCACCCTCCTCCGCGCGGTGGCCGGGCTCCTTCCCAGCCGCGCGGGCCGGGTCGAGGTCGGGGGCACCGACGTGACCTCGCGCCCCCCCGAACGGCGGGGGACGGTCTACCTGCACCAGGCGCCGGTCCTCTTCCCGCACCTCTCGGTCGAGGCGAACGTCGGCTTCCCCCTCAGGGTCCGCGGCATCCCCCGCCCCGAGGCCCGCGCGCGCGTCGACGAGGCGCTGGCGTCGGTGCAGCTCCAGGCGCTGGCCTCGAGGAACCCCGCCGCCCTTTCGGGAGGACAGCGGCACCGGGTGGCGCTCGCCCGGGCCGTGGTCGCGGAGCCGGCCCTCCTCCTGCTCGACGAGCCCTTCTCCTCGCTCGATCCGGGGCTCCGGCACGAGGTCCGCGACGCCCTCGTGCGGCTTCAGGACCGCTACCGCCCCGGGGTGATCCTCGTGACCCACGACCTCGAGGAGGCGGGGCTCCTGGGTCACCGCATGGGCATCGTCATGGAAGGCCGCATCGCCCAGCTCGGGGCGCCCTCCGACCTCTTCGGGCGCCCGGTGTCACACGCGGTGGCGCGCTTCCTCGGGTACCGGAACGAGCTCTCCCTCGAGGCCGACAACCCCCTGGCCCGGGCCCTCGCGAGCGTGCTTCGGGGGGGAGATGCGGCCGCGCAGCCCCTCTGGAACGCGCCGCTCGACCCACCCGAACCCGACGCGTCCCGGCGGGTCGCCGTCCTTCCCCCGGGCGCGTGCTGGATCGAGCCACGCCGGGGCGGACCCGGGGACCCCCTGGTCCGGGCGGCGGCCCCGGACCTTTTCGCCCCCCCCCCGGCCTCGCCGCCCGGACGGGACCGCCCGGCAGACCCCCTGGTCCGGCTGCCGGCCCGGGTCCGCTCGGTCCACTACCCGGGCGCCGCACCCGCCGCCCGCATCGAGGTTGACGGAGGCACCCCGCTCAGCCTCGAGCTGGCGGTCCCGCCCGGGGCCGGGCTCTCTGCCGGGGCGGAGGTGGACCTCGTCGTGGACCCGGCGCGCGTGTGCGTCTTTGGCGAGCCCGACGAAGGAAGGCCCGGGCGCATCCCGCGCCCGGGCCCCGTTTCGCCCTAGGCCCACCCGGGCCCTGCCCCGCTCGAGCCGCACCCCGGTCGTTCCATGGGCGTGGCCGGGTCCTGCCCGCTCCCCGCCCCCCGGGCGAGCGCCCCGGCTACCGCGACGCCGCCGCCAGCTCCCGCACCGCCTGCGCCATGGCCCGGACCCGGTCCGGATCCGCGGCGGCCTCGACGTCGGCCTCGATGGTCCCTGCCAGCCGGTCGAGCTGCTCCGCCCGGGCCGCTCCGCTCGCCGCCTCCGCATCGCGAAGCGCCGCCCCGATGGCGGTCGTCCGCTCCGCCGCGAGTCCGCCCCCCCGCACGAGCTGGTCCAGGTACGAGCGCACCACCGGGAAGGCCGGGGGCCAGGTCAGCTTCGGCTGGCTCTGGGGGTTGTACTCGTCCATCACCACGAGCTTCGCCGCGGCGATCTCGTTCTCCGACAGGAACTCGCTGGGGGTCAGCTCCAGCACGTCGAGCCCCCGCGAGAGTTCCGACGAGTAGATGTAGCCGTTGTACCAGTAGGCCCCCCACGATCCACCCACGACCAGAGCCTCGTCGTCGATGGGGCCGCGGTCGAAGAAGGCGATCTCGAAGGGGTTGTCGGGATCGGTGAAGTCGAAGACGTTCACGCCCCCCTGGTACCATCCCTGGACCATGAGTTCGCGACCCGGAACCGGAATCAGCCCTCCGTTGTGCGACACGCAGTTCTCGGTGCTCGTCTGCACGGCCGGCATCTTGAAGTAGGCGTGCTGCGTGAAGCGCCCGTTCGCGCCGATGCCCAGGATCGTGTTGCCCCCCAGCTCGAAGGGGTCGCCATCGCGGCAGCGCGGCTGCGTACCCCCGCCCCACTCGTCGGTGAAGACGACGCTCGACGCATCGTTCGAGAAGACCGCGGTGTGCCAGAGCGAGAAGTTCGTATCCGAAAGTGCATCCA
>JBJHBX010000303.1:0-4259 GCA_050485725.1 Gemmatimonadales bacterium
GGGTGCCCGAAGTGCCGAGGCAGGAACTCTTCCCGCAGATCGACAAGGATTCTGCTCTCGGCCCCCGGAAGCCGAGTCGAAACATGAATCGTTGCCGGGTGGCGGGAAGGATTCATCTCTCGAGCAACCGCAGACCCCCACCTGCAGAATCCTTGTCGGTGCCCGCTGGCCGCGGGCCCGTTTCCTTTCCTCAGCCGCCGCGCCCGGAAGTGTCGGCCCCGTCCCTTGGTTCCGCGACGCCCGGAACGCCAGACCCGCCCCTGGTCGCGCCATGCCCTGAATCGTCACCCCCATGGCTTCGCCACCACCGGACGCGCCGGCCCCGCCCTTGTCCGTGCCCCCAGCGGGTCGTCCTGGTGGCATCCTGATAGCTTTCTCGCTATCGTACGAGCATGGGTGACTCTCTCGATCCCGGCTCCCTCCTCCGGAAAGCCCGCGAGCGCGGCGGGCTCACACAGCGTGCGCTTGCGGCACGCGCGGGAACGTCCCAATCCGTGGTCGCACGGATCGAGGGGGGCCGGACCAGCCCGACCATCGCGACACTGAATCGCCTCCTGGAGGCGGCGGGGTACAGGATCGAGGCGCGGCTCTCTGCCACCTCGGAAGGGCTCCGGTCCCGGGCCGCTACGTACTTCGAGGAACAAGCACCCGGGGAAGTGGTGGCCGCCTGGCTTCATGGGAGCACGGGCCGGGGTGCACGGCACCGGCAGAGCGACGTGGACATCGGGGTGCTCCTGGATCCCGTGGCCTGTCCGGATCGGGGCCCGCGATCCGCACTTCGGCTGCGCCTGACCTCGGAACTCGTCTCCGCCCTCGGCATCAACGACGTGGATCTCGTGGTGCTGAACGACCTGCCGCCTGGCCTTGCTGCGCGCATCGTGCTCGAGGGCACGCTCCTGATGTCGAGAGATGCGGAGCAGGTCCATGCCTTCACGCGCGACGTTCAGCTCAGGAGGGCGGACCTCCGACCCTTCCTCGAGCGCACGACGCGCCTCAAGCGCGAGGCACTGGCCCGATGACCTACGTCGTCGAGCGGCTCGCGGAGCTGAGTCGACATCTCGACCACCTCAGGGCGATCCGTCCGCAGGTGAGAGGGCCGGAGCGCCTCGCCGAGGACCTGTCTCTCCACAACGATGTTCTCTTCTCCCTCCTCACGGTGGCCCAGGTCGTCATCGACGTGGCCGGGGAGCTTTCCGCTCGCGAGGGTCACCGGTTCGAGGACTACACCACGGCGGTGCGGAATCTCGCGAGGCTGGAGGGGTTCTCCGCGGAGCTCGTGGACGACCTCGCACGACTGCCCGGATTCCGGAACATTCTCGTCCATGAGTACGTGGGCATTGACTACGGAATGGTCATCGAAGCGCTGGACAACCTGGAGCCGGTCGAGGCCTTCCTTCAGGTGGTCCTCGCAAGGCTGGAGGAATGACACATCGGCGGTGCCCCCGCCCCGAGCTCACGGCCAGGGGTGACGGCGAAGCCGCTCCAGCCACAGCTCGTCCCGCTCGACCACGTAGACCGACTCGCGTCCGAAGCCGACGATGCGCTCGGAGATGGGGATCGTGAGTGTGCGAACCAGGCTTCCCCGCCGATCGACGAAGTCGTACCGGCGCCATTCAGGCGCGCCGGCGGAGGGTGTCCGCGCAATGACGAGGTTGCCCTCGGGTCCTGCCAGGAGCGCCTGGGGCGGAAAGGCGGGCAGGGTGGTCGGAAACCCGGGAAAGCGGTCGAGGTAGGCCTCGTCGCAGCCGTCCAGCCCGAAGCCCCGCATCGCTGCACCGAAACACTTCTCCTCCAGGGTCGTCTCGATCCTGGAACGCGGAAGTGCGGAGCCGCGCCTCCAGGCCCCGGAAGGCTCGCGCCAATCCACCCGGTACGGGTCACCGTAGGCGACGGCGATCCAGCCGTCCGGAAAGAGCCACCCCTGGTCCTCGGTCGCCAGGGGACTGTCGAAGCTGGCCACATAGGGAGGGTCTCGCCACGTCTTCATCCCCAGGCGGCCCCGGCCTCCGAGGGCCGAGATGGTGTCCACGGAAAGGGTCTGGTCGCCGCTGACGCTCGGCGTGGCGAGGAGCAGGTGGAGCGAATCCGCGAACAGCCTGACCGGAACCGGCGTGCTCGAGAAGACGAACCCCTCCACGCCGAGGACCGGCCCGTTCCGGTCCATGCCCCCGAGATCCTGGCCGAAGCGGTCGGGGAGAGGAAAGTGTGCACTCCACGTGGCGCGAACTTCGGTCCCCTCGACGAAGAACCATCGCCGGGTCACGAGATCGGTCATCAGCGTGCGGTCCGGACCCGCGTCGAAGAGGTAGCCGGGCACGCGAAGCTCTGCGTGGGGAACCTGTGCCGCCACGGAGGTCGTGGAGAGCGCCGGTGCGGCGAGGAGAGCGCACAGGCCCGCGATGGCCCTCGCGCCCCATGGGGACCGGCCTTCGGGCGACCGTGTCATCGGTCTTCCTCCACATGGAACGGTACGGGCTCTTCGAGGGCGGGCGCGATCAGGCGAGGAGCGCTCTCGAAGGGGGGCCAGCTGATGGGCAGCTCCCGCACCCTTCCCCCGGAGTCTCCGCCTGTCAAGCATTCCGTGCCGGACCCTGAGGCGGGGCGGGGCCCTCCGCTACGGATCTGGTTGATGTTCAAGCCACCAGCCCGGCCAAGGAACGGCAACGGCCCGCTCGCCCCTCAGCCGAGGGTCGTCCAAGAGAGGGTGAGGCCGCCTCGGCCGCCCATCTGTATCGGGGACGACCATGACCCAGCGGGAGCACCGAAAGGAGATCAAGGTCGCATCAGTGCCCGGATCACGACGTTCTCCACGTTCAGCGAATCCTGATCGACCCCCAGAACCAGGTCACCCATGGCATCCATGAGGGTGAAACTGCCCGGCAGCACGACCCGGCGGGCATGGTCCTCTCCGGGGGCGAACCACCACCAGAATTCCGCTTCCCGGGGGCCGATTGAAAACTCCCGCACCCAGATGGAGCGATCCCCGCCAACAACCAGGTCGGATGCGACCGGGAGGGTATCGGGGAAGGTCATCCCCTGGAGGGCGTGCTGCAAACGGGGGCGCCACTGCTCTGAAACCGACCCCACCCAAACTTCTTCGTACTCCTGCTTGTGCTCCGCGGTGACCGGAAGTCGTTGCGACACCGGCAGCTCGATCCACTCCTCCGACTTCGATGTCACCCGGACCACGCGCCCAGCGTTACCTTCAAGGACCACAACCTCCCCTCCCGCTGCGGCCACGACGCCGACGGATCGCAGGGGCGCGGGATACCAGGTGAATCCAGGGCCAGACTCATTCTCATACATGTGGGACAAACGAAAGAAGTAGCGCCCCAGACGATGTCCGGAAACGCGGATACCCCCGTCCCACAGAAAGACATCCACAGAGTCCGGACGATCGTGGAAGCGGTCCGTCTCCCCAGGCGCCGCACTTGAGACCACGAAGGCTCCGTCGGTCGTTCTGCCCTGCACCCAACCACGACCTCCTCCGGGGACCGAGGGAATTCGCGCCGTCTCGATTAGCCGTCCGTCCCTCAACCACTGGGTGACGCGGAGCGCAAGGTTGTCGCCCACCCACACGGTGTCGCCGGAGATCCAGATTCCAGAGATGTCCTGATGCTCTCCGGGGCCCTGGCCACGCGCCCCGAAGGAACCGATCCATTCTCCTGCCGATGTGAACGAGCGGACCTCACCGGTAGAGGCGTCCCCGATGAGGAGATCCCCTTCGGGTGTGAATCGAGCCGCGGCGACCCGGTGGAATTGAAGCTCAACCGGTCCGCCGACAACACCGATTCGGAGAACCTCATCCGTAGAGTGGGGAGCGATGTCTGAGAGCCCGCCTCCGCGTTCACAGCCGGCAACGAAAACGGCTGACAGGACGAGGAGCGCACGAATGGTGGTTCGCATGGTGAGACTCCGCGCGTGCGGCTCAAGGCGGACCCTTTCGCTTCGGAAGAGGTTCTCGATCTGCTGGTCGCGAATGCCGCCAGGGAGATCGGCCATCGGCCTGCCGCCTGGGTTCACGCCGGCCCTGATCGGGAGAACCACGGAGCAGGTCGGCCGGGAGCCTGCGCACTTCCTGCACCATTCCACCTGCGGACCGCCCTGTCAAGTACTTTGTGTCGGATCCTGGTGCGAGGCGGGGCGGGGCCCTCCGTCGGGGGGCTGCGCCCATGCGAGGGACTTGCGGCCGACCCCACCCGTGCAGGTGGTGTCGCGGCGCGGCGCCGGGGCCCGGGCCTCGGGCTTCAGTCGTTCCC
>JBJHBX010000304.1:0-4212 GCA_050485725.1 Gemmatimonadales bacterium
CCCGCGCCCCACCCGGCCCCGCCCCGGCTCGACGGCACGATCGTCGAGGTCGGCGTGCTCCCTCATCGGGGTTTGATGATTTTCGTGCCCGGCGACGACGCGCCTCCCCGGGCGGACAGCAGCCTCAACGTGCGCGAGATCGGTGCCGACCTGAACGGGGACGGACTCGTGACCCTCATGCGCCAGCGGCATCCCGAGGGCGAGTGGATGACCGACCCCGATGACCCCCGGGTCCTGCGGCAGGCCAACCGGGCCCGGGCCGAGCGGGGCGAGTACCGGATCTTCGTGGAGGGGATCGACACCACCCACGTGGATGCCTACATCTCCATGGGGACCGACGGGGTGAACCTGAACCGGAACTTCCCCCACGAGTACCTCTACTTCCGTCCCCACTCGGGACCGCACCAGGTGAGCGAGGCCGAGACCCGGGCCCTGGCGGACTTCATGTTCGAGCAGACGAACATTGCCGCCGTTCTGACCTTCTCTCCCTACGACAACCTCCGCTCTCCCACCCCGGAGAACCGGAGGCCGCCGGAAGGGGTGGCCCCGGGGCCGCCCTCCCAGCCCTCCAACGTCCAGCCCCAGGATCGGCCCTACTTCCAGTACATCTCCGACACCTTCCAGGAGATGACGGGACTTCGGGGCGATGGTGCACCGGGTGAGGCCGGCTCCTTCAACCAGTTTGCCTACTACCAGGTGGGGGTCCCGGCCTTCTCCACCCCGGTCTGGACGCTCGAGCCCGGACAGGGCGAAGCCGATGCCCGGTGGCTCTCCCACTTCGACGAGGCCGGGATCGACGGCTTCGTGGAGTGGACCACCGCCACGCATCCCCAGCTCGGCGAGGTGGAGGTGGGAGGGTTCCGGCCCAACGCCCGGGTGAACCCGCCGGCAGAGCTCGTCCCGGAGCTGGCCGAGAGCCATGCCGCCTTCGCCACCTGGCTCGGCAACCAGCTCCCGAAGGTGGAGGTGGTCGAGACCCGGGTCGAGGCCCGGGGTGAGGGGGTCTGGGAGGTGCACGCCGTGGTGGCCAACGACCACTACTTCCCGACCCAGACCCAGATGGGACAGCGGATCCGCTTCAACCGCCCCGTCAACGCGCGCCTCATGCCCACCCAGGGGATGACGGTGCTCACCGGGAACATCCAGCAGCAGGTTCCCCGCATTGACGGGATGGGAGGCCGACGGACCTTCACCTGGCTCGTCCAGGCCCCCGCCGGCACCACGATTCCGCTGGAGGTCTTCGCCGAACGGGCGGGTGGCCTCCTCACTTCCTCCATCACCCTCCGCTGAGGAGCCGAGCCATGAAGCACGCAAAGACGTCCCGGCTGGGCGCCCTCGTCGCAGGCGTTGCCCTGGGAGCGGTGGCCTTCACCGGCACCGTCCTCACCCCCGAGCCGGTTCAGGGGCAGTTCTTCTCCCAGCCGGACCGGGAGCCCAACGTGAACCTGCGGTGGGACCGCTACTACGACTACCCGCAGATGACCGAGGCCCTTCGGCGCCTCGTGGCCGCCTACCCGAAGTTCCTGACCATGGAGAGCATCGGTCAGTCCTGGGAAGGGCGCGACATCTGGGCCATCACCATCAACAACCCGGACACGGGGCCGCATCACGAGAAGACGGCCTTCTACGCCGACGCCAACATCCACGGGAACGAGATCCAGGGTACCGAGACGAACATGTACCTGATCTGGTTCCTGATGGAGAACTACGACCACCTGGAGAAGGTCAGGGAGCTCGTCGACACCCGGGCCTTCTACATCATTCCGTCGATGAACCCCGACGCGCGCCAGCAGTGGTTCGAGTCGGGAGCACCCTCGCGAAGCGGCGTGCGCCCCACCGACCAGGACGGGGACGGTCGCGCGAACGAGGACCCACCCCAGGACCTGACCGGGAACCGCGAGGTTCTCCAGATGCGGAAGTACACGCCGGGCGAGGGGACCCACATGATCTCGCCCATCGACGACCGGCTCCTGATCGTGGCCCCCCCGGGAATGCGGGGCGACTACACCCTGCTCGGAAGCGAGGGAACCGACCTGGACGGAGACGGCCGCAGGAACGAGGACGGCCTGGGCGGCTACGACATGAACCGGGACTTCCCCGGCGACTGGCAGCCCCCGCACATCCAGGGCGGAGCGTACTGGTACCCCTTCTCGCACCCCGAGACCCGTGCCATCGGCGACTTCCTGATGGCGAGACCCAACGTGTCGGCGCTCCAGTCGTGGCACAACGCGGGGGGCATGATCCTGCGCGGGCCCGGCTCCCAGTACTACAAGGGTACCGGCGACTACACGAACCGCGACAACCGCACCTACGACTACCTGGGCGAGCGGGGGGCGCTGATGCTCCCCTACTACCGCTACTGGACGGTCTGGAAGGACCTCTACACGGTGTACGGCGGAACCCTCGACTGGGCACACGACTTCCTGGGCGTGGTGGGCTTCACGAACGAACTCTGGAGCACGGCGCAGCTCTACCAGGGGCACTGGGACAGCGACGGTCCCATCCCGAACGAGATGCAGCAGCTCTTCTTCAACGACCGGCTCGGGCTGGGCGCCTGGTTCCACG
Organism: Gemmatimonadales bacterium; assembly: GCA_050485725.1. Classification (GTDB taxonomy): domain Bacteria; phylum Gemmatimonadota; class Gemmatimonadetes; order Longimicrobiales; family Gaopeijiaceae; genus SKNW01. The sequence continues at coordinate 2,566 of JBJHBX010000304.1, forward strand.
ACTGGGAGGAATTCGAGCACCCGGAGCTGGGCACCGTCGAGATCGGGGGATGGAGCAAGTGGTGGGGACGGACGACCCCGCCCTTCATGATCCAGGAGATGCTCCACAGGAACGCCATGTTCGCCCTCTTCCATGCCGACGAGATGCCCCTCGTGCGCTTCGACGACGTGCGCACCGAGCGGATCTCGGGGAACACCTGGCGGGTGACGGCCCAGATCCGGAACGAGCGGGCCATGCCCACACGGATCGAGGCGGCGGAGCTCCACAACGTGGGGCAGCCCGACCGGGTGCGGATCTCGGGGGTGACTGCACACGTGGGCGGCTTCCGCTCGGGCGAGCTCCGGGACGGCATCCAGCCGGCGGCCGGCGCCGACCCGGCGGTGGTCGACATCACCAGCGGGGTGCCGGGCATGAGCTCGGTGGCGGTGTCGTGGATCGTGTCGGGCTCCGGTCAGGCCACGATCGAGTTCACGAGCGACAAGGGGGGTACGCACCGCACCACGGTGCCGCTGCGCTGAACCCGTTCGCCCTCCCACGCCCGGGAGGGGGCGGTTCCACGCGTCGACGGGCCCGGTCCGGGGTGGCACCACCTGGACCGGGCCCGTCATCTTTCCCGCCATGACCGAGCCCCTCTTCGAGCGCTACCGGGCCCTCGTGCCCGCCGAGGAATGGACCGACTTCCTCGATGCCACGGCCAGGCCGGAGCCGCGCACCTTCCGGATCCGCCGGGGCCGGGTGGAGCCGGCGACGCTGGTCGACGCCCTCGCGGCGCAGGGGTTTCGGATCTCGCCGATACCCGGGCTCGCAGGCGTCTTCCGGGCCGACCACGAACCCTTTCCCCTTTCCGAGACCCTCGAGCACTGGCTCGGCCTCCTCTACATCCAGCAGGCTGCGACCTGCCTCGCGGCACCGGCCCTCGCCCCCCGCCCGGGTGACCGGGTTCTGGACCTCTGCGCCGCCCCGGGGGGGAAGACCTCGCACCTGGCCGACGAGATGGAGGACACAGGGTGCCTGGTGGCCGTGGACCTTTCGGGGAAGCGGGCCCAGGCCCTCGCCGGGAACCTCTCACGCCTGGCGCACCCGTCGGTGATCACCGTCGTGGGCGATGCGCTCCGCATTCCCGAAACGTCGAGCTTCGACCGGGTCCTCGCCGATGTTCCCTGCTCCGGGGAGGGGCGCTCCGCAAGGGACGGCCCCCGGGAGGCATCCGGGGGAGACCTGCGGCGGCTTCCGGCGCTCCAGGAGGCGCTCTTGCGGAAGGCGCTCCGGCTCGTGCGCCCCGGGGGAAGGGTCCTCTACGTGACCTGCACCCTGGCCCCCGAAGAGAATGAAGGGGTGGTGGACGCCGTGCTGAACAGCTCCGGCGAGGGTCCCGGTGGCTCGCCTCCCGTTCGCCTCCTTCCCCTTCGGCCCGCAGTGCCGCATGCGCCGGGCCTCACCGTCTTCGAGAGCCGCCGCTTCGCCGCCGCCCTCGAGGGAGCGTGCCGGATCCATCCGCATCACCTGGGCTCGGGCGTACTCTTCCTGGCCTGCCTCGAGCGGCTTGGCGGCGAGGCGGATCCGGCGGCGGGCACCGCGCGGACGGTCACGAACATGGCCTCGGCTCCGGGCTGGACCCTCCCGGGGGCACGCATTCCCGGAGAGCGC
>JBJHBX010000305.1:0-4188 GCA_050485725.1 Gemmatimonadales bacterium
TGATGTCGGGGCGCCCGGGAGCGACCTGGGGGCCGTCGGCCATCGCGGTGCTCCTGGTCGGGGGGGTGCTTGCCGCCTGCGCCACCACGCCGCCGGCGCCCCAGACCCGGTCGGTGATCACGATTACCGGGGAGCGGGTCCAGGCCGACCCCGATGCCATGGTCGCCGTCGATGCCTGGCTCAGGCCCCAGCTCCAGGACATCGACCGGAACCCGTCCTTCCTGATCCGCGTCGTCCAGGAGGACCGGGCCACCTATCCCTGGCAGAACCTGGAGCTGATCGGCGACACCGCGCAGGTCACGCTGGAGCAGGGCCAGAGCGACGCCGAGACCCCCTTCCTGATCTACGCGCACTACCGCCTGATGGAGGAGCGGGGAGAACTGGAGCCGTGGCTCCCGGAGGCCTTCCCCGACGACGGGCCCCCGCTCGCGGGCTTCGCGCTCGAGCGGGCCATGCTGGTGCGCACCGCAGACCTCTGGCTCCTGGGACGGTCGGTCTTCGATACCACGCCCTACGGCCCCCTCGACGAGCTCCTCTTCGCGCACGAGGCGGGCTTCCTCGACGAGTTCATCTTCGCGACGCAGGGAGCGCGGTTCGAGGCCGAGCGCGCGGCCCACTTCGAGGCGAACCCGGAGCGGGCCGATGAATTCCGACAGTGGTTCGTGCGGGTCTTCGAGAGCGAAGGCCCCCGCTTCCTGGCGGATCCCCGGCCTGCGCCCGCAGTGGCCGACTCAGTGGGGGTCGTCGGGCTCGCGGGTGCCGCGGCGCGGGCGCCGGAGCGGCGCGGGGTCAGCCCGGCGTTACGGTCCAGGCAAGGCTGATCGGCACGCCCTCGCCCTCTTCCTCGACGTGCACGTCGATGCGCCCCGTGTCGCGGATGCGGGCGTCGGAGACCTTGCCGTAGAAGAGGGGGAACCCCAGGACCCGGACCGAGCGGCGCTCGCCCCTCGGGCCCTCGGCCTGGAGCGTCGCACCCCTCAGCCCCTTCACCGTCGGGGGCGACCCCTCGAGCAGGCGAAGGCGCAGGATGCGGCCCCCGTGGGGGTGATCCATGGCGTCGATCACCTTGAGCGCGGTCTGTCCCTGGTTCGGCATGCGGGCTACCGTGGAACGCGTGCACCGGCCTGGATCGGCCGGCGTTCCGGCGTGATGCCGGCGCGAACTCCCCCACCGGAGCGGCGAAGGAACGCAGGATGATCGTAGACAGACCGCCCACGGGCGTCAACGGATCCGAAGGGGGCCCGAGCGGCCCCCGTCCCGATGCCGCACCTCCGCCTGCGCCGGCGCATCCGCTCGCCATGGAGCCCGAGGCGATGCGGGCCCTCGGGTACGCGGCGGTGGACGCCCTCGTGGCGCGGTGGGCCACGCTCCGCGAGGAGGCGCCCTGGGCCGGAGCCGACCGTGCGACCCTCGACGCCGACCCGCTCCTTTCGGGCGATGCCCCCGAGGCGCCCGAGGGACCCCGGGCGGTGCTCGACGCGGCACTTGCCTCGGTGCTCCCGGTGGCGGCCCGGGTCGATCACCCGCGCTTCATGGCGTACATCCCGTCGGCGCCGACCTGGCCCTCGGTGGTGGCCGACCTGCTGGCCACGGGGTTCAACGTCTTCCAGGGGACCTGGCTGGGCTCGGCGGGCCCGAGCCGGGTCGAGCTCCAGGTGCTGGAGTGGTTCCGGGGGTGGCTGGGCATGCCCGAGGGGAGCTCTGGACTCTTCACCTCGGGGGGCTCGGCGGCGAACGCACTGGCGGTGGTCGCGGCGCGGGCCGGGGCGCGGACGCACGACGAGGCCCGGACGGCCGCCGCGGCCCAGGTCACCCCCGGCGACAGACCCTTCCGCCCCGCGATCTACCTGTCGGGCCAGGCGCATTCCTCGCTGGAGCGGGCGGCCCGCATTGCCGGGATCCCCGCCGAGGGGGTGCGCGTGCTGCCCACCGACGGGGGGCTCAGGCTCCGGGCAGCCACTGTGCGCGAGGCGATCGAGGCGGACCGGGCCGCCGGCTGGACCCCGGTCCTGGTGGCCGCGAACGGGGGCGCCACGAACACCGGAATCGTGGATCCGCTGGACGAGCTCGCCGACTGCTGCGAGGCGCTGGGGGTGCACTTCCATGTCGATGCCGCCTACGGGGGTTTCGCGGTCCTGGACCCGCGGGGGGCGGCGCTCCTCGAGGGGATCGGGCGGGCCGACTCGGTCACGCTCGATCCCCACAAGTGGCTCTTCCAGCCCTTCGAGTGCGGTTGCCTCATGGTGCGGGACCCGGCGCTCCTGACCGAGGTCTTCCGGGTGAGCCCCGAGTACCTGCAGGACACGGTGCTGGGGGCGCCGCAGGTGAACTTCGGAGACCGCGGAATGCAGCTCACCCGGTCGTTCCGGGCGCTCAAGGTGTGGATGTCGGTGCGGAGCTTCGGGCTCGACGCCTTCCGCGAGGCGGTGGGCATCGGAATCACGCTGGGGGCGTGGGCCGAAGCGCGGATCCGGCGCTCGGAGCTGCTTGAGGTGGTGACGCCCGCCGAGCTCGGGGTGGTGACCTGGCGGGCGCGGGGGGCGGAGGCTCGTTCCGGGGATGCGACCCCGGGCGCCGCTTCGCCCGACGAGGAGGCGCGCGCGGCGCTCCATGGCCGGATCCAGGCCGAGCTGACCAAGGGCGGCACCGCCTTCCTGTCGTCGACCCGCCTGGGCGGAAGCCATCTGCTCCGGCTCTGCCTGATGAACCCCGCCGCCACCGAAGACGATGTCGAGGCGGTGATCTCGGCGGCCGAGGCGGTGGTGCGCGACGCGCGGGGCGGCGACGCCCGAGACCTCGACGCCCACGGTCGCGGCGCCCGAGACCCGGACGACCGAGACCTCGACGCCCGAGACCCCGACGCCCAAGACCCGGACGACCGCGGCCCCGCCGCACGCGAAACGGCATGACGGACCCCGGCACACCGTCGGGCGGCGGGCCTCCCGACCCGGGCCCCGATCCCGACGGGCGGAGGGAGCTCGAGCGCCGGCTCGAGGCCGAGCTCGGCCACCCCCTCGACCACGAGGCCATGGCCCGGAAGGTCGGGATCCGGCTCCGGTGGGGCGCGGGCCTCGCCCTCGTGGCGACGCTGGGGCTCGGTCTCGGGACCGACCTCGCGATCCTCGACGTGCTGGCGCTCCCCGTGTTCCTCGTGGTCTTTCCCGCGCTGGCGCTGGCCCAGACCCCCTTCCTGGCCTACATCCGCTTCGAGCGGATCCCGGCGTACCTGGGCTCGGGCATCACGATCCTGGTCATGGGCGGACTCGCCATGGTCCTGGCCATGGTCGGGCCGGGGGTCGAGGCCTCGGGCATCGCGCGGATTCCCGTGTCCGCATTCCTCGGGTGGACCGCCGGCCTCACCGCGGCGGCCGTGGCGCTCAGCATCGCCTTTCGACCCCTCGAGTCCCGGGCCTGGCAGCGCTCCCCCCGGGGGCGTCTCGACGAGGGCATGATCGACGCCCTCCTTCCCCGGACCTCCGAGGAGCGACGCGTCTTCGCGGGGCTTTCGCTGGCTGCCGGATGGGGCGAGGAGATCACCTACCGCGGATACGTGCCGGCGGCCATCGTGCTCGCGGGCATGGACCCCTGGGCCGCCATGGCCGTCGCCGCCGGGGCCTTCGGCTTCCTGCACGCGTACCAGGGCCCTGTGGGGGTGGTGCGCACCGCACTCCTCGGTATGTTGTTCGGGGCCTCAGTGATTCTCACCGGGAGCCTTCTTCCCGCCATGGCCGCCCACGCGCTCGTGGACCTGGTGCTGGGGCTCGTCGTGGGCCCGGCGCTCCTCGACCGGTCCGAGGCGCCCGGGGATTCCTGAGACGGGGCCGGGCGTCGGCCGGGGTCGAGCCCGGGGCCGAGCCCGGGGCCGCGGCCGGGGCCCAAGCCAGGCCCCAGGCCAGGGCGGCCGCCAGGCCCAAGGCCGGAAGCGTCCCGATCCAAGCCCGACTCCCTTACCGAACACGGTGCAGCCATGACGATCGACCTTTCCCTGCTCTGCGATGCGGCCACCGTCGACGCCGCGGGCAAGCTCAACGTGCTCGGCGTCTTCGACCGGATCCAGGCGCGGGAGTTTCCCGCGCGCCACGGTCGCGTCTGCCTCGTGATCCGGCTGGCCGCCCGGGCCGGGGACGCCGGTGAGCACACCGCCGAAATCCGGCTCGTGACCCCCGACGGCGACGACCTGGTGCGCCT
>JBJHBX010000306.1:0-2748 GCA_050485725.1 Gemmatimonadales bacterium
ACCCCGACCCCTTCGACGACCCCGACACGATCGAGGCGCTGGAGGAGCGGATCCTGGTGCTGGCGACGCACATCGAGGTGGCGGGACACCGGCTCCTCGAGATGGTGGCGGAGTTCGATCGGCGTCGCGGCTGGGAGCTGGGCGGGCATTCGTCGTGCGCGCACTGGCTCGCGGCGCGCGGTGGGCTGGACCTGGGCACCGCCCGCGAGAAGGTGCGGGTGGCGCGGGCGCTGGAGGATCTCCCCGAGACGAGCGCCTGGCTCGGCCTGGGGCGCATCAGCTTCTCGCAGGCGCGGGCCCTGACGCGGGTCGCGACGCCCGAGGACGAGGGCGAGCTCCTCGAGGCCACGAGCGGCATGACCACCGCGCAGATCGAGCGGCTCGTGCGCGGGTGGCGGATGCGAAGTGCGGCGGACGCGGTGGCGCGCGAGGAGGAGCGGCAGCGGATGCGCTGCTTCTCGCTGGTACCGGACCTGGACGGGATGTACCGGGTGCGGGGGTGGCTCACCCCGGAGCAGGGAGCGCTCCTGATGCGTGCCATCGAGGCGGCGGGTGACGTGCTCTTCCGCGAAGAGGCGCACGGGCAGGCGCACGAGGCCAGGGTCCAGCTCCCGCCGGGGGCACGGCTTGCGGGCGATCGGCGCTCGGACGCACGGCTCCGGCGCGAGGCGGAAACGGCGGCAGCCCGTCGGCGCGCCGACGCGGTGGCGCTCCTGGCCGAGGTGGCGCTCAACGCGGGACCTCGCGCGGGTTTCGGGGCGCGGAAGGCGGAGGCAGCGGGCGCGGAGGGCGAGGTGCCGGAGGACGCGGCGCCGTGTGCCGGAGCCACCGCCCCCCTCTCCGGCACGCGCGCCGGCCGCTACCAGGTCATGCTGCACGTGGAGCTCGACGCGCTCCGGCAGGGCGACCCCACCTGCGGCGCGGGGTGCTCGCACCTCGACGACGGGGTGCGCGTTTCAGCTGAAACGTCGAGGCGGATCAGCTGCGATGCCGCGGTGGTCCCCCTCTTCCTCGATGCCGAGGGGCGGCTGGCCGAGCTGGGCGAGCGCCGCCGCGTCGTGAACCCCGCGCTCCGCCGCGCCCTCGAGGCCCGGGACCGTGGGTGCCGCTTTCCCGGGTGCGGGCTCCGCTACACCGAGGCGCATCACGTGCGGCACTGGGCCGACGGGGGCGCCACCTCGCTCGAGAACTGCGTGCTCCTCTGCCGGCATCACCACCGCCTTCTCCACGAGGGGGGGTGGCGCATGGAGGTGCTCCCCGGCGAGCGCCTCCTCTTCCGCGATCCGAGGGGCCGCGCCCACTACGACGGCCGCTGGCACCTCCCGCGCCTCGACGACGAACGCAGGCTCGAACCCGCCCGCACGCTCATGGAGGAGAACCTTCGCATCATCGTCGAGGGGGCCAGGGGACGCGGGGGCGTGGGGAGCGCCGAGGGAGCGGAGAGCGCGGAGGGAGCGGGGAGCGCCGAGGGCCCGGGGAGCGCAAACGCATCCGGGTGCGTCCTCCCTCACCCCTCTCCGGCATCCACCTCCACGAAGTGATTCACCGGTCCATGGCCTCGTCCGAGCCCCGGCGCCGTCGCGATGGCCCGCGCCACGTAGTCCAGCGCGCGATCGATGGCCTGGTCGAGGGGATGACCGAGCGCGAGCCCGGCCGCGATGCCCGCCGAGAGGGTGCAGCCCGTGCCATGCGTGTGCTTCGTGGCGATCCGCGGCCGGCGCCACACGCGGTAAGCATCGCCGTCGAAGAGCAGGTCGACCATTTCCTGGCCGGTCCCGTGGCCGCCCTTCACCAGGGCCGCCCCGGCGCCCATCTCCACCAGCGCCCGGGCCGCCTCGAGCTGCCCCTCCTCGCCCGCGACGGGGAGCCCGGTCAGGATTCGCGCCTCGTCCAGGTTCGGCGTCACGAGCGCGGCAAGGGGCAACAGGCGCTCGGCGACCGCACCCTCCGCATCCCGGTCCAGGAGCCGATCTCCCGAGGTGGCGACCATCACCGGATCGAGCACGAAGGCGCGAAGGGCGTGGCGCTCGATGAGCTCGGCCACCACCCCGACAAGCTCCGCGGTGGCGAGCATCCCCGTTTTGACCGCCGCGGGGGCCAGGTCCTCCACCACCGCATCCACCTGGTCCCGGACCATGGCCAGAGGCACCGGGTGCACGCTGCGCACCCCCATGGTATTTTGCGCGGTCAACGCCGTCAGGGCGCTCGTGCCGAAGACCCCGAAGGCATGGAAGGTCTTGAGGTCGGCCTGGATCCCCGCACCTCCCCCGCTGTCGCTCCCCGCGATCGTGAGTGCCACGGGAAGGGAGCGATCGCCGGAATCCGGGCGGGGGCCCGGGGAACCGGGTGCGTCTGGCGCTGACTGCGAGGGCGTCATCGAGGAATTCCCGAAACGAAGGGATGCGTGCACAGGTGGAGCGTCGAGACCCCGAAGATAGACCGACCGGGAAGGGGGGGGCCACACCGCCCGCCGCAGACCCCGAACCCCCCGCGCATCCACTGAGCCAGGCGCGTACGAAGCTCGTCGGGCGCCTTGCCGTCCGCCGCACCCGCGAACGCGAGGGACTCGTCCTGGTCGAGGGGCCCCGGGCCGTACAGACCGCGCTCGCCTCCGGCGCCCGGTTCCGTTTCGCGGTCCTGGCGCAGGGCGAGACGGCGCCCCCGGCCCTCACCTCCGCCGGGGTCGAGATCCTCACGATCGACCCCGCATCCTTCGCATCCCTCTCGGGCACCGAGACGCCGCAGGGG
>JBJHBX010000306.1:2758-4175 GCA_050485725.1 Gemmatimonadales bacterium
GTCCTCGACCGCGTGCAGGACCCGGGAAACGTGGGCACGCTCCTTCGCGCCGCCGCCGCCTTCGGCGCCCCCGGGGTCGTGGTCCTCGACGGCAACGTGGACCCCTGGAACCCGAAGGTGGTCCGCGCCTCCGCGGGCGAGGCCTTCCGCCTTCCCGTGGTGCGCACCGACTGGGCCGCGTTCGACCGGTGGCGCCGTGGCCTGGGCGTTGCGCTGCGCGTGGCCGATGCGGGGGGACTCGACGTGCGCCGCTTCGCCACCCTCGACCGCGGCGCACCCCGGCACCACGCACTCCTCATCGGCAACGAGGGCGCCGGCCCCCGCCCCGAGGCGCTCGCGGCCGCCGACACCGTGCTCGCGCTCCCCCTGGCCGCCGGCGTCGAGTCGCTGAACGCGGCCATGGCAGGGAGTGTGCTGCTGTGGGCCCTCGGCCCCGGGGCACCCCACGCCCCCGCGACCCCGCAGCCTCACCCGGATCCCAGCACAGGCGGCACTTCGTGACCCCAGACGACACCGTTCTCATGGCCGCGGCTGCGGCCCTCCTGGGACTCCTCCTGGGCTCGTTCCTGAACGTATGCTCGCTCCGCTGGCCCATGGACCAGTCGGTGGTGAAGCCCCGCTCCCGCTGCCCCGGCTGCGCCCGCGAGATCGCGTGGTACGACAACGTTCCCGTGGCAAGCTGGCTCCTTCTGCGGGGCAGATGCCGGGGGTGCGCCGAGCCGATCTCGATCCGCTATCCACTCACCGAGCTGGCCACGGCCCTCGCCTGGGGGGGCATGGTGGCACTGCACGGCCCGACCTTCGAGGCGCTCCGCGGGGCGCTCCTCCTGACCCTTCTCCTCGGCATCGCGCTGAGCGACGCCCGCTTCTACCTGATTCCCGACCAGTTCACGATCGGGGGAGCGGTGCTCGTGATCCTCCTCGCCGGACTCACCCCGGCGATCACGATCGGCCAGGCGCTCCTCGGCGCCGCCGTGGGCTTCGGCGGGTTCTGGCTCCTGGGGCAGGCCGCCGACGCGTATTACCACAGGTTCCGGCAGGATGCGCTCCGCGAGGCCCTCGAGGAGCACGAGGCGAACCGGGGCGAGATGGGCACGGGCAGGAGCCTCCCGGCGCTCCGCACCCCGGGCTTCGCGGCGGTGGTCGTCCTCGTGGCGGCAGCGCTCGGCGGAGCCGGTGCAGTGGGGGTGTTCGACCCGGTCACCGGGCTCCTCCTGGCCGGGCTCGTCTTGGCCTCCGGCGCCGTGCTCGCAGCCTGGATCGACGGCATCTTCGCCCCCACCACCTTCGAGGAAGAGCTCGAGGAGGGCGCCCTCGCCAGCGCCCTCGGGGGCGGCGACATCAAGATGATGGCGCTCGTGGGCGGCGCGCTCGGCTGGACCGGGGTCGCACTCACGGTCTTCGGAGGCGCCCTCTT
>JBJHBX010000307.1:0-4170 GCA_050485725.1 Gemmatimonadales bacterium
ACGCAGCCAGAGCCAGGTTATCGTTGGCGTCTATTGGTTTTTCCGGAGGTTTTACCAGGTCCCGGAGCCTGGGCACGCAACCCGAGCTTCACCAAACACGTCGAAACCGTGACGCCCCCGTGATGCTTGTGTACTTCAAGATACCCCGACCAGGCGGGCCGGGTCCATCCCCGGGAGTTCCCCGGCATGGAAGCGCTCGATGTAGCGGTCCAGGATGGGACGCACCTCCTCGATCCGCTCCACGGCGAAGAGCTCCACCCGGAGTTCCTTCCCTGCCGGGAGCCCCTTCGTGTACCACCCCAGGTGCTTCCGGAAGTCGAGCATGGCGCGGCGGGCGTCGCGTTCGAAGCGCACCGCGTTTTCGGCGTGCTCGACGCAGATCGCGAAGCGCTCCTCGACCCCGGGATCGGGGGGAACGGGCCGGCCGTCGAGGGCCGCCCGCGCCTGCGAGAAGATCCACGGGTCCCCGTGGCTTCCGCGGGCGATCATGATGCCGTCGCACCCGGTCTCGTCGCGCATGCGCCGGGCATCTTCCCCGCTCCGGATGTCGCCGTTGCCGATCACCGGCACGGACAGCGCCTCCTTGAGCGCCCGGATTTCCTCCCAGCGCGCCTGTCCCGAGTACATGTCGGCCCGGGTCCGGGGGTGAAGCGTCACGGCCCGCGCCCCCGCATCCTCGCACACCTGCCCGATCCGCACCGGGTCCCGGGTCTTCTCGTCGAAGCCGCTCCGGATCTTCACCGTGGTGGGGATCGGAATCGCGTCGGCCACGGCGCGCGTGATCCGCCCCACCAGCTCCAGGTCCCGGAGGCACCCGGACCCGCCATTGCGCTTCACCACCTTCTTCACCGGGCACCCGAAGTTGATGTCCAGGAAGTCGGGCCCGAAGGTCTCGTGGACGAACTGCGCCGCCTCGGCCATCCGCTCCGGCTCCGCCCCGAAGATCTGCACCCCGATGGGGCGCTCCGCCTCGTCGAAGTGGAGGTAGTCCAGCGTGCGCTGGTTCCCCTGCAGGATCCCCTCGGCACTCACGAACTCGGTGACCACGACGTCCGCCCCGAACCGGCGGCAGAGCCGCCGGAACGGGGATTCGCTGACACCGGCCTGGGGCGCCAGGTAAAGGGGGGTCGTCGCCCCCCGGAGCAGGTCGAACGCGGTCGTGGCCATCCCTGAAAGGTAGGAAAAACGCGGCTCCTTTGACAGTCCGCCCCCCTTCCGGTAGAGTTGGACACCCCCCATCAGGGAACGATGATGAACCTGTCACGGAACGGCGTGGGCCCGGCGCGATGCGCCCCGGGGGGACCGCCCGAACCGGAGGCCATTCGACGATGAAGCTGCGCGAGCTCTTTGCGCCCGAATGCGTGAAGCTCGATCTCGCATCCGAGACGAAGGACGAGGTGCTGAAGGAGCTGATCCAGCTCCTGCGCCTCGACGAGAAATCGGAGGCGATTCTCTTCAAGACGCTGAAGCGACGCGAGAACCTGGGGTCCACCGGCATCGGCCGGGGCATCGCGATTCCCCACTGCCGGTCGCTGGTCGCATCGAAGCTGCGCCTGGCCTATGGCCGGAAGCCCGGCGGCATGGATTTCGCCGCCATCGACGACCAGCCGGTCCACAACTTCTTCCTGATCGTGGCGCCACCCCTCGAGGTGTCGAACGAGTACCTCCCGGTGCTCGGGAAGGTGGCCCAGTTCGCGAAGGACCCGGACATTCCGGGAAAGCTCGCGGCACTCCGGTCGCCTGCGGAATTCCTGGAGCTGCTGGAGAAGCGGGCGAGCTGACCGCGCTCCAGATGCACCGAGAACGAGGGGCGGCCCCCGGACCGGGAGCCGCCCCTCGCGTTCGTGCGGGCGGTGGCGCTCGTGGCCGGGAAGCCGTACCTACCGCAGCGCGTACATCTTCAGCACCTGCGGTCGGCCGTTCACCAGCACCTCGAGCAGGTAGACACCCGAAGGCACCTGCGCACCGGCACGGTTCCGACCGTCCCAGTACACTTCGTGCCGGCCCGGAAAAGCGTATTCCAGGTCGGTCACGGGTATGCCCTCTCCTGCCGGGTGGCCGATCGCCTTGGGGGTGGCCACCAGCTCCCTGAGCACGTTGTAGATACGCATCGAGACCACGGCTGGGCGCCCGTCGACGAAGGCGCGGTCATGGAGCTCGAAGGGAATCCGCGTGTCCGAACCGAAGGGGTTCGGGTAGTTCTGCAGCACGCGGAAGCCGTGCTCGGGTTCGCCGCCCTGGGCGGCGAGGCCCCCCTGCTGGGCCTCGAGGGCGGCGGGGAGCACTGCGGCGGAGAGGACCAGGAAAAGGACGCTCAGAAGGCGCCTCATTCAGGCCTCCGCACAGGGGTGTCTGTGCCGTAACGGAGAGTCGATTGCGCTCCTCGGGTGAATCGGGATGCTGTCGCGGACATTCGCATTATTGGGTGCAGATACCCCCGGGTCAAGCAGATCGTTCGAGGGAAGCGCGCACGAGCTCGGTCGAACGGAAGGGGCGCCCAAGCCCCAGGTGCACCAGGGCGAAGCGATCAAGGAGCGAAAAGTGCACCCCGGCGCCCACGAGCGGCGCCACCGGCGCCCCCGACACGAGGCGGGCGAGATCGCCGAGCGCCCCAGGTCCGAGGCGTCCGCCCTCCCGCTCCGGGGCGCATCCAGGGCAGCGCACGCCGCCGCCCTCCACGTCGAAACGGGCGAGCGCCTCGGCTGACACCTCGTCGAGGGGCCCGCCGCAGCGAACGCAGCACCCGACCTCCGGGGGGAAGCCGAAGTCCGCAAGGATCCCCCACCCCCCCGCCAGGAACACCCCCGGGATCGCCGCCGGCTTCGCCGTCTCGAGAGCGCCCAGCACCGCCACGAAGCGCGCGAAGAGCCCCGGGTGCCCTTCTTCCAGGGCGTGGGCCAGCACGAGTTCCGCCAGGTACGACGCCGCCGACAGCGCGAGGAGGTCCCGTCCGAGGCGCCGGGGCTCCCCGTCGTCGGCCCGGAAATCCCGGAAGCCCTGCAGATCCCGCCCCTCGCGGAGATCCACCGTCAGCTCACCCCGGGCAAAGGTCTCGAGCGGCCCGACGCCCCGGGAGCTCCGGCTCCGGACCCCCCGCGCAAGCGCCGCCAGCACCCCGTGGCCGGGCGTCAGGAAGCGGAGCACGTGCGAGGTCTCGGAGTAGGGGTGCGCCCGAAGGAGCACGGCGGGCGTCGTGATGACGGTCACCGTCCGTCCATGGCCTCGAGCTCGGCCACCAGGTGCCGGCGACGGCGGCCGCCTTCCTCCGCATCCACCGCCCCCGCGGCCATGGCCTCGTCCAGGTGCGCGATCTCGAGCTTCACCTTGTGCCGCGTGCGCGCGCCGGGCCCGGAAACCGCGGCCCCGGGTTGCCCGGACCCGTGCGGGGGGCGCGCCCGGGATGCGGCCCCTGCCGCTCCGGCCGGCGACCGCCTCAGGAAGAACCAGCTGCCGAGCACGACCAGGAGGAGCGCGAGACCGATGGCGAGCCAGGCGGGGTTCCAGGCCGCCTCCTCGCCCAGCAGCGTGCGGGGGGCCACGTCGCGCACGTCCTCGGCCCACCACCTCCGGTACACGCTCCCCCGCTCGATCTCGACGGGGGCGTCGGCCCTGAGCCCCTCGACGCGCATCGCGGGTGCAGGCTCGCGCACAAGGAGCTCGACGACCCGGTTCAGCCCCACGATCGGGAAGGTGGCCTCGATCGAGGGAAGGTCGTAGCGCACCACGAAGAGCCGATCCCCCGGTGGAAAGGGCGCCGTCACCTCGAGGGCGCCCCGGTCCAGGCGAACCGACCCCGGGTCCACGTCGGTCTCGGCGGCCTGCACGTTCGTGGCGGTGGGTGGAAGGGGGTGACTCCAGACCGGCACCCCACCCGCCGGATCCGGCGAGGTCCAGCTCCACGGGTCGTCGTGCCCGACCTCGAACACGTCGGTCACGCGCCAGCCGTCGGGCCCGTCCTCGATGAAGATGTTCCGGTACGAGACCCGGAAGCTCCCTCCCTCCGGCGGCAGGGTCCGCGCGGGCCAGGCCCTCAGCTCGTAGGACTCCGCCAGCCGCTCCGGCGTCGTCACGGGCGGCGCGAAGAAAAGCACCCCGTCGTGCCGGTAGCTTGCGAAGTACATGGCGCCCCCCGGCCCCGGCTCGTCGGGAAGATCGAAGGCGAAGACGCCC
>JBJHBX010000308.1:0-4162 GCA_050485725.1 Gemmatimonadales bacterium
GGATCGAACCGGCATCCGACGAACCGCGGGACCAGTGCACGGTGACCGTCTTCAACGTCGACGTGACCGAGCGGGTGCTGTCGGCGGCAGGCTCCTTCCTCGAGTCGAACGCCTCGCGGATCGACGAGGAAGTGGCCCGGGTCGACCTGGCCGGTCGACTCGAGGGCGTCTGGGAGCGCCTCATCGAGCCCCATGAGCTCACCGACGACGTCTGGCTCCAGGTCGGTCCTTCCCAGGTGTCGCTCGGCGAGATCCGGGGGGAGGGCGACCAGGTGATGCTCGCCATTGCCGTGGCGGCCTCTCCACGGCTCGTGCTCGGGCCCCGGCCCGACTCGGCGTCCGATCCCCTGCCACCCCTGGGGACGGGAGTCGAGGGAGACGGGCTCCGGATCCTTCTCGATGCCCGGGGCCACTACGCCGAGGCGGGTGCGCGCCTGACGCGGGAGTTCGAAGGGAGAAGCTTCGAGCGAGGAGGGCAGCGCTTCGTGATCCGCGAGATCTCGGTACAGGGGATCGGGGGCGGGAAGCTGGCGCTCGGGGTGCGCTTCGAGGGGAGTGCGAGGGGGCGGCTCTTCCTCGTGGGAACCCCGGAACTCGACCGCGAAGCTGGGGAGATCCGGGTGCCCGACCTCGAGTTCGATGTCGAGACGCTGAACCTGCTCATGCGGAGCGCCGCCTGGATCGCCCGGGGAGACCTGGAGCGCACGCTCAGGGATGAGGCCCGGCTCCCGGTTTCCGAGGTCCTCGAATTCGCCCGGGAGAAGCTGCACGAGGGGCTGAACCGGGAGCTTTCCGACCAGGTGCGGCTCGAAGGCGAGGTCCTCTCGGCTGAACTCCTCGAGGTCCGTGCCACCGTCGACGGGCTCCAGGTGCGCGCAGCGGCCGAGGCCCGGGCGACGGTGGTGGTGACGCCCCCCGAGTGAGCCGCGTCGCTGAAACGCGACCCTGAAACGTGACCGGGGTTCCATCCGTAGGAGAGAACGGAGGGGACGGGATCCCCGACCTCGCCCCGCCAGCCCTGCACACACGGAGTCATTTCATGGGAATCATCGCCCTGATCCTCGCCATCGTCGTCGCCGTCTTCGGATACCGCGCGGCACGAGACTTTTCCTTTCGCCGGCTCCGGTACACGGCCGTCGGAGAGCACCCCGGCGCGAGTGGGCTCGTGGCCGGTCTCGGGACCGCCCTGCTGGCGGCACCGGTCGCCGGCCTCCTCCCCGTGGTCGGGGCGGGCACGGCGATCGCGCTGGGCGCCGGGGTCGGATCGGGGGTCATCGCCGGCGTCCGGGGTCGGTTCGAGAGTGAGAGCGACTGAGGGGCGCGCCGGGACGGGCGCGAAGGCGCCCGCAACCGGGCGAGTTCCACGCGCGGTCCCCCGGGCCTACCTTCCGAGGCCAGTGCAAGGCGGGGGAAGGGCGGGGTCCCTCCCCCGCGCCTGATCCCCGGAAGTGGGAGGTCGCGACGTGGGCGACGTGGGCGGTGGCATCGAGGTGAGCCAGAACGGGAGCGTGGCGGGAGACGCGACCCAGGGGGTCCATCCCCTTCTCCTTCCCCTGGAAGAGGTGATCCGGGCCAACCCCGGCACTTCGACGGTGGTGGCGGTCCTCGTGGTCCTCCTCGCGGGCGAGGTCCTGCACCGCGTGGTGCGCCACCTGATTCTCAGGTTCCTGGAGTCGGTGGCTCGACAGACCCCCAGGAAGTGGGACCAGGCCCTCTTCGACGCGCGGCTGCCGCAGCGCCTCGCCTGGGGGGTCCCGCTCCTTGTCTGGTACTACGGCCTGCTTCTCGTTCCCTTCCTGCCCGAGGACCCGCTCCTGGTGGCCCGGCGGGTGCTCCTGGCGTCGATGGTGCTCGTCGTCGTCCGGGCGTTCGACGCCTTCCTCGACGGCGTGAACCGCATCTACCTGGAGAACCCCCGGTCAAGGGAACGGCCGATCAAGGGGTTCCTCCAGGTCGCCAACGTGGTGGGGCACCTGGCGGGTCTCATCCTCGTCATCGCGATCCTGATGGACCGCTCACCGCTCATCTTCCTGAGCGGGCTCGGGGCGATGACGGCGGTCCTGCTCCTGGTCTTCCGCGACACGCTGCTGTCGCTGGTGGCGGGAATCCAGATCACCACGAACGACCTCCTCCGGACCGGCGACTGGATCGAGATGCCCCAGTTCCAGGCCGACGGCGACGTGGTGGACATCGCGCTGAACTCGGTCACCGTCCAGAACTGGGACCGGACGCTCACGGTGATCCCGACCCACAAGTTCCTGGAGCACTCGTTCCGGAACTGGCGAGGGATGTCGGAGTCCGGGGGCCGCCGGATCAAGCGTTCGTTTCACGTGGACCAGAACTCGATCCGTTTCCTCCGCGACGACGAGATCGAACGCCTGTCGCGCCGGGAGCTTCTCTCCGGGTACATGTCGGCGAAGCGGGCAGAGATCGAGGCCCACAACCGCGCTCACCCTGCCGACGGAGGCGTGCTTCCGCACCTCCGTCGGCTCACGAACATCGGTACCTTCCGGGCCTACCTGCTGGCCTACCTGAGGGCGCACCCGGGGATCCACCAGGAGATGATCCTTCTCGTTCGCCAGATGGAGCCCGGCCCCGAAGGCCTCCCCATCGAGGTCTACGCCTTCACGAACGACACCCGCTGGGGGGTCTTCGAGGGGATCCAGGGCGACATCTTCGACCATGTCCTGGCCACCATCCCCGAGTTCGGCCTCCGCGTCTTCCAGAGGCCGTCGGGAGCCGATTTCGTGCGGCTGGGCGGCCACCGGGATCCGGGCACCGAAGACCGGGTGGAAACGGCCGCCTCTGCTGGAGCGGAGGCGCGAGCCGCAGACGGCTGATTCAGGTCGTGGCTTCGGTTCCGGGTACGCAGACCTGGTCGGCGTTTCGCTCCACCTCGACGGCCCAGGCGCCCCCAGCGATCCGTACCTCCACGGTGCCGTGGACGCTGGTGCAGTACCCGTCCAGCCCCTCGATCCCCAGGAGGCGGGCCAGCGCGCGGCTCCGGGGGTGGCTCACCCCGTTCGAAGTCACGAGGAAGAGCGAGGGGCGGGTGTGGTCGAGCCACGCGGAAGCCGGGTTCGCCCCCGTGCGATCGTCGAAGATGGCATTGTTGGCCCCGTGGTGCCCCACCTTCAGGATGTCGATTCCCCCTGTCAGCGCGGCGAAGGCGGTTCGCCAACGTTCGTTCGCCTCGTTCTCGCCGTCGCCGGTCAGGAAGAGGCGGATCCCGTCGAACTCGACGGCGGTCCCGATGGATCCCTCGTTGATCAGCCGCCCGTCGTCCGTGTCCTGGCCGAGGTATGCGGGAAGGCCGGGCAGGTGGACGGTCCTCGCCGCGTCCTCGCCCGGTCCGAGGCGGAAGGTCCAGGGCTCGCCCAGGACGAGCACCGTGTCGGCATGGAGCGCCGCGGCTTGCAGCACGTCCTGGTAGCGAAAGAAGCTCCGCACCTGGCCGTTCATGACGAACCGCTCCACGTGGAGCTGTTCCAGGATCGGGACCATGCCCCCGAAGTGATCGGCGTGGGCGTGGGTCAGCTGCATGAAGGCGAGGGTGTCCACCCCCAGCGCCCGGAGGCGATCCGCCACCCATCCCTCGAGAAGAGCGCCGCCCGGCTCGCCCCGTGGACCGGCATCCACGAGGCCGTGCACCATTCCGGCCGACGACGAGTCGGTCAGGAGGATCGCATCGCCTCCACCCCCCAGCCCCTCCGGACCCAGGTCGAACATCCTGAGGATGAGGCGCCGGTCGCCCCCCAGGAGAAGCGTGAAGGGGAGGCTGATCTCGGATTGCAGTCCCCCCCGAACGGCTTCCACTTCCAGCAGGTAGCTCCCGGGAGAGGCGACCGTGCTTCCCGAAACGAAGCGCTCACCGTTCAGCTGTACCGAGACGGCGGCGTCGGAGGGCTCGATGCGCACCGTGATCGTCACAGGCCCGTCGTAGATGCCGTTGGCTTCCACGCCTTCCACGGTGATGCGGGGCGGCTCGGCGGGCGGCGTCGGCGTGGACCCGTTTCCGCACCCCGCAAGGAGGAGGGCGACCGGGAGCGTCGCGGCGACCGTCCGGCCGAGCGGCCTGCGTCGGCAAGGCGGTCGTGCAGAAGAGGCGTCGAGCATGGCGGTGCGGTTCGGGGCGGAGCGAGGTGAGTGTGACTTCTAGGCC
>JBJHBX010000309.1:0-4131 GCA_050485725.1 Gemmatimonadales bacterium
CTTCTCCTGGTGCCCCTGGTCCTGGCGCTCTTCCCAGCCACCCTGCTCGAGCCCATGGCCCGAGGGCTTCGAGCTCGCGGCGTGCCCCGGAGTCTCGCCGCGCTCCTGACCCTGGTGGCGGGGATCGCCGTCGTGGGAGGGCTCCTGACTGCCACGGTGGGGCTCGTGATCTCGGGTGCCCCCGAAGTCATCGAGTCGGTGGATGAAGGGCTCGAGCGCCTGGAAGAACTGGTCGGCCGGGTGGCCCCGGGTGCGAGTCTCGGCGGCGTCGATGACCTCCTCGGGATGCTCGACGACGAGGAGGGCCGGGGGGCCATCGCGGCCCGGGCGCTGCGCGTGACCACCGGTGTCTTCGAGGTCATGGCGGCGGGGGTGCTCTTCCTCGTCCTCCTCTTCTTCTACCTCCACTCCGGCCGGTCGATGGTCGAGGGGGTGACGGGGCTCCTTCCGGAGAAACGGCAGGCCGCGGCCACCGGCGGAGCCGAACGGGCATGGAAGACGCTGGGGCGGTTCTTTCGCGGCCAGCTCGTGGTGGCGCTCGCCGACGGAGTCTTCATCGGAATCGGACTCGTGCTGCTCGGGGTGCCCCTGGCGGTGCCGCTCGCGGTGCTGACCTTCTTCGGTGGGCTCTTCCCCATCGTGGGGGCGCTCGTGACCGGGGCGGTGGCCATTCTCGTGGCGCTTGCCCACGGGGGGCTCACGCTGGCGCTGCTCGTGACCGGGCTCGTGGTGCTGGTTCAGCAGCTCGAGAGCAACGTCCTCGCCCCCGTCGTGCTGGGGCGCGCCATCGACCTCCACCCCGTCAGCGTGATCCTGTCGGTCACGGCGGGGGGCCTCCTCTTCGGGGTGCTGGGCGCCTTCCTCGCCGTTCCCACGGTGGCGGTGACGAAAGCGGTCTGGCTCGAGGACCGGGGGTGACACGGCCGGTCCCGAGCGCCGCATCCCGGATCTCCGCATCCCGAAGCGCGAATGCAAGCCCGTCAGGGAGTGACCTCGCGAGCCACGCACCTGCGGATGGACCGAAGAGGAGGCTCCGGAGCGTCAGGTCGGATTACGTGACCGGAGGCAACGAGTTCAGGCGGAGGCCCGAAGCCTCGCGAGGACGGCGTGGCCGCGCGGCGAGAGGCGGTACCCCGTTCCCAGGCTCTCGGTAAGCCCGAGCCGCTTGAGCTTCCGTACGTTCAACTTGAAGGCTTCCTTCGCCTGGCCCACGCGCGGGGCGAGGTCGCCGGCCCGGACCCCCTCGCTCCCCTCGACCGTCTCCAGCGTGGCCCGCGTCCACGGACCGGTCCGGCTGGCTCGATCGAGTCGGTCCAGTCGTGCCCGGAGCTCCTTCCACTCGGCCTCGTCCAGCTCATTCCGCTCCCGAAGCCCGGTCCGCGGATCCGGACCTTTCAGCTGAAAGGTGATGCGGAACAGCTCGCCGGTCGAGCGTTTCCGAAGCTCCGCCAGGAGCGACTCCACCTCGGGGAAGCCCGCCCGGGATGCGTCGGTTTCGGTGATCTCGTCTTCTTCGATCCGGTCCACGGCCTCGATCCCGAGCACGCCGACCGAGGTGGTCAGCGTGCCGCCTGCGACCACCGTCGGCCGCTTCCACCGGCGGAACGCCACCGTGATCTCGCCCGCTTCGATGCGGGTCAGTTCGGCCATTCTGAAGAGCACTTCGGGGGCCTCCCGGGCCGGGTTCGCGGGATGGAGCGGAAGGGTGGGTGGCGCGGCGCGGGCGGCTAGCGGGCACCCAGGCAACCGAGCGCCTGCTCCACGGCCGGATGATCGAGGGTCCAGCCGACGCCGGGTGCAAGCGCACTCGGCCACATGCGAAGCTGTCGCCCCTGGGAAGCGCCGACCTCCGCCAGGAACGCCATGATCTCCTCGCTTGCCTCGTTCAGGACGTACACGGACTTCGGACGCTCTTCGTACCTGGCCGTCGTGCCCCCGCTCACGACCCACAGCACCGGGGTCCCGCGGAACGGCTGGCCATCGTCCCGGATCACCCAGGCGGCAACCACCTCGCTCGGCGTGTCGTCGGAGCTCCTGCGGATGTCCTCGGCCTTGACGATCACGGAGTGGTCGATGGTCCAGCCCCCGGGGAGCACGCTTCGGATGAGCGCGATGGGGTACTCGGGATCCTCGCGGCAGGCGTGGAGGTCGGCGGACGCCGGGGGGGGCCTCGGGCGCGCAGCCCTGAACGACCAGGAGCAGGGCCAGGGCGGCTGCAGCCGCCCTCCGGTTCAGGCGAGGATCCGTGCTCACGGATCCCATGCGTACGCCAGGACCGTCTCGACGCCGAGCGCGTCGCGGTGCACGCCGAGGAGCGTGTCCCGCCCCACCGAGCGGAGTGCGAACCCGCGGGGAAGCGTGACCCGGTGCACGGCGCCGGCGTGGGGTCTCACGACGGTCCAGATCTCGGACGGGGGCTCCCCTTCGAGTTCGTCCTGGAGAAGGGACCAGGCGGGGTCCTCCGGGTCGCGAATCCAGAGTTCACCGTCGGCCGAGGCGAGGAGACCACCGAAGGCCGGCTTCCGTTCGGCGAACGGCAGGATCTCGCGAAGCGCGGTCGAGGGCGCGGGGCCGCCCCCCTGCCCGGCCGCCTGGTCGAGCTGCTGGAAGAAGGCGTCGCGGTCCTGCTGGGTCACCGGCCCCCGCACGCCCCCCGACCAGCGGACGATCCGGACCGGCGCCCCGAGGGTGTCGAGCTCCAGCACCTCGGACAGGGCGTCGTCGCCGATCCAGGCGCCGGCAGGCGAAGCCGCCAGCCAGGTCGATGCCCCGTAGATCACCCTGCCCGCGACGACGGCCTCGTTCTGAAAGACCTCGGGTCCCCGGAGCGTGCGGACCGTGTCGAGGACGGGCCCGATCCTCACGAGCACCCCTTCGAGCCGGACGCTTCCCGGCTCCAGGGGCAGCCCGGGCAGCGTGTAGAGGAACCGGGCACCGTTCCCCGAGGCCAGAAAGCCCGTGCGGTTCCCCGTCGGGGTCAGCGCGGGAAGGGTCTCCTCCCGAACGAGCCCGCCGGCGCCGTCGAACTCGGTCAGGAGCAGGCGGCGCGCGTCGAGGGCGACGACACCGCCTTCGGCCGAGGGGAAGAGAGCCGAGAGGGCGCGAAACTCCCCCGGTCCATCGCCTGACCCTCCGACGCGCGTCTCGGCTCCCGAGGCCGGGTCCATGAGCAGGAGCTGCTGCGTCGAGTTCTCCGCGATGGCAATGCGGCCGTCCGAGAGCTCGATCACGCTGCCGACCCTGTACAGCCTCGTTCCCGGTTCCGCATCTGACCCGGTCCCCACCTCCCAGAGCGGATCCTCGCCCGACAGGTCGAGCGGGGCCGCCCCGTCGAGGTCGAAGCGCACGACCTCGACGCCCGCGCTGTCAGACGCCAGGAAGCCCGGCTCCGGCGGGGCGGAACGGTCGGCACAGCCTACGGCCACAACCACGGTGGCCAGGCTGGCGGAGCGGGCCAGGGCCGGGGCCACGGCCAGGTGCGGCGCGGCGGCGCGCACGCGGGGTCGCATCGTTCTCGTCCACATCCGTCGAAGGTGCGTGGGCGGAGCGCACGCCGCAACGCAACCTGCCAACGGCGACCTCGGCTTGTGCCGTTGGCAACGCGGTGAGGCATGACGCAGCCGTTCTGCCAACCGGCTCAGGGCGCGGCGGCGATTGGCAGAAGGACGCCGTTATGCCACCCGAGACTGCCAACGGAGCAGGACGCACCCGCGCGTGGCACGCAGTGGGCACCCCGGCGCGAGCTCGATCGGGGCCCGGCCATCCGGTCCCCCCGATCGCGGCAAACCGGGCGTCACCTCGCCCCGCCGGGCGCCCCCGGTGCCGCGGCGGGGGCCGAGGCCAGTGCCTCCTGGAACCATGCCCGGACCTCATCCCCCGCGACATCGCCCAGCATCTCCAGCAGATGCACGGTCTGCGGTGCCCCCTCGATCATGTACCGCGCGAGGAAGCGGTCGAAGACCTCCTCGCCCACCCGGTCCTCGAGGCGGGCCAGGAGTAGCGGGCCGCGGCGGTACATCAAGGCAAAGGAGGGGCGCTCGGTGAGCTCGGGGGTCCAGACGGGACCCACGGTTTCGCCCACCCGCGCCCACGCCGCCACCTGGGCCTCGAATGCTCCCTCGCCGTGTCGCT
>JBJHBX010000310.1:0-4115 GCA_050485725.1 Gemmatimonadales bacterium
GTCTTCGAGATGGGTCGCTCCTCCTGGCAGGACTACGATGCCTCGCTTCTTTCGTCCGGGGGAATGATCGTGCCCCGCGGATCGAAGGAGATCCGGCTTACCGATCCGGTGCGGGAGGTCCTGGGGATCGAGGAGGAGGGACCCCTCGACGGCGAGACGCTGATCCGCCACATCCTGAAGGCTCCGGCGGAGCTCCTCTGGAACGGCGGCATCGGGACCTATGTCAAGGCCTCGACGGAGACCCACGCACAGGCGGGGGACCCGGCCAACGACGCGGTGCGGGTGGATGCGTCGACGCTCCGATGCGCGGTCGTGGGAGAAGGGGGCAACCTCGGCTTCACGCAGCGCGCCCGGATCGAGTATGCCCTGGGGGGCGGCCGCATCAACACCGACGCCATCGACAACTCCGGCGGCGTGGACCTTTCGGACCGTGAGGTGAACCTCAAGATCCTGCTCCGGATCGCCACCGACGCGGGTCGGCTCGAGGGGGACGCGAGAAACGATCTCCTTCGCGAACTGCAGTCCGAGGTCGCCGAGCTGGTTCTCCGCGACAACGAGAGCCAGGGTTTCGCGATCTCCCTGGATCTTCTCCGCTCGCAGGACGGACTCGACGACCTGCGGGACCTGATGTCGGGGCTGGAGCGGGCCGACGTGCTGGACCGGGCCGCGGAGCACCTTCCTACCTGGGAAGTGCTGGCCGAGCGCCAGGAGGAGGGGAAGGGCTTCACTCGCCCGGAGCTCTCGGTTCTGCTGGCCTATGCCAAGCTGCACCTGACCAGCCACCTGCTCCGGAGCTCCGTGCCGGACGATCCGGCGGCGTACCGGTATCTCCGGGACTACTTCCCGAAGCGCGCGGTCGAGATCGTGGGCGAGGACGGCCTCCGAGGCCACCGGCTTCACCGTGAGATCGTCGCGAGCCAGCTGGCGGGCGACCTCGTGAACCTGATGGGAGCGGGCTTCATCCACCGCGTGAGTCGCGGGGTGGGGCGCTCACCTGCCGAGGTCGCACGGGCGTGGCTCGTGGCGGCGGATCTGACCCGCCAGGCCCGGCTTGTCGAGGAGCTCCGGATGGGTCGCACCTCGATGCGGATCGACGTGACCTATCGATGGCTGAGGGGGCTCTCCCGGGTCATCGAGCGAACCACCCGCTGGCTTCTCTCGAACCCGGAGTTCGCGGAGCAGTCCACGTCGGAAGCCATCGAGGAGCACCGGCGCGGACTGGACCGGCTCCGCGTGGCCTTCCCGGACCTCGTGACCGGCGAGGACCGGCGCACCTTCGAGCGACTCGCGGAGGAACTGCAGACCGACGGAGCCGAGGAGAGCATTGCCCGGGGACTCGTGACCCTCCGGTTCCTGGACCAGCTGCTCGAGATCCTGCGGGTCCACCGGCGGACCGGAGCCGATCCCCTGGACGTGGCCCGCACCTTCTACAGCGTGTCCTCCCTCTTCCGGATTCCCTGGCTGAGGGGCGCGCTCTTCGCGGCCGCCGGTGACGACAGGTGGGAGCAGCGTGCGGCGCAGGCGCTTTCGGCCGACCTGACCCTCGCGCACCAGCTGATGGCGGGGGCGGTGCTGCGCCACCGGGCCACGACGGATTCGGTGGATGCGGCGGTGGCCTCGGTGGGCGCCCGGAACCAGGAGGCGCTGGACCACTACCTCGAGCTGCTCCACGAGGTCGAGGGCGAGGAACGGCTCGGACTTCCGGCGCTCGCCGTCGTCGTCAGGGAGCTGACCCTTCTCGCCGGGCAGCTGGGAGCCGACTGACCGGGCAGGGCCGGGGTCCCTCGGCCCATCGCCGCACCCCGGAACGAAAGCGGCCCCGGCCTTCCGCGCTGGCGGAAGGCCGGGGCCGTTCTTCCCGAGGTCAGGCCGAGATCAGCGTCCCGCGGCCTTCAACGCATCCCCCACGTAATCGTCCACCCGGGCGAGGATGTTGACCAGGTCCTTCCGCTCCTCGGCCGAGGCCAGGTCCGAAGCGAAGCGGAGGAAGACCGCGCGCATCGCATGGTGCCGGGCCTCGGACCCGCGACGACCCCGGGTCGCGGTGCGGGCACGCCGCCGCCGTCCACCCGAAGCGGCGAGGCTCTTCTTCCGCTTCACCTGGAGGGGGAACCGGGCGTTGAACTGGCGGAGCGAGAGCTTGCCCAGGCCGGTGTCCACCTTCTTCGCCTTCTCGAAGAGTTCGGTGGTCGACTGCTTCGGGTTCGCCGCCAGTTCCTTCTCGACGAACTCCATGACCTTCTGCTCATTCTTTGCCATGAACGACTCCCATCTGGTGACATGGTCACCGGCTTCGGGGATAGACGCCTTCCACTCTACTGAAGATCGGAGCCTGGAATGTGGCGCACTTCCCGGATGTCGTCAATGAACCTTCATGCCGGCGTCACATGAACCGTGAAGCCGTAGGTCTCTTCGAAGAGTCCCTTCTTCCGTCCCACGGCCCACCGCTCGAGGAGCATGTCTCCCTCGCCATGCAGGCTCAGCACGAGTTCGAGCCCCCTGACCTCGACCTCGACATCGGTGACCCGCTGCAGGTGCTGGCGATCCAGCGCGTCGGCGATCCGGAGGATCGAGGCCATCTGGTCCACCCGGACCCGGTCGGGCCGGGACAGTCGCATGTACTCCTCGTGGTGGGGCTGAGGGTGGCTCTTCCGGTGATACCTGGCCACGTTCGCCACCAGCAGGTTCTCGTCCGGAGAAAGCCCGGGGAGCTCGGAGCGCGAGATCAGGTAGAGCGAGTGCTTGTGGTGCCGCTTCACCGCGATGAAGGTCCCGATGTCGTGGAGCAGTGCCCCGGCCTGAAGCAGCTGACGATCCCGGGGCCCGAGCCCGTGAAGCTTCTCCAGCCGGTCGAAGAGAAGAAGTGCGAGCCGGGTCACGTGCAGGGCATGGGCCTCGTCGAACATGAAGCGCCGCCCCAGCGAAATGGCTGACTGGACCATCTGGGAAGTCTCCCTGGCTTCGGTGGGACCCGGCGCGGTCAGGTGCGCCGCCAGGTCGAGGACCACACCCTCCTTCACGCCCACGTGCGGGACGAGGATCTCGCTGGAGCCCGCGAGGCGCGCCACGCGCTGGTAGACCAGGGCGGCGGGGAGGATCACGTCGGCACGATCCTCGCGCAGCCCGAGCTGGTCCATCCGTTCGCGATACGAAAGCCGCGTCAGGAGCTGGATGGCGGCATCCAGGTCGCGCACGGGCAGGCGTGCGACGCCACGCTCGTCGGCTGGCGCAGCGGCCAGCGTCGCCAGCGCCTCGATGTTCCCCCCGGTGGCGATCAGGCCGCTCGGCTTCCAGTACTGCGCGGGCGAGGGGATGCGCAGGATCGAGACGTACTCCTCGAGCAGCGTGCGAAGGCGACCGGGATCGTGGGTTCCCTCGGAGACCTCCTCGAGGAGCCGCACCGACCCCATCGTGTGGGATTCGCTCCAGAGCATCCCGGCATCATCCACGAGCGAGACCTCGACGGATCCCCCCCCGAGGTCCACGAGGATCCACTGTCCACCCTCGAGCCCGATCCTGGAGCCGACCGCGGCGTGGACCAGCCGGGCCTCCTCGGTTCCGGTGATGATCTCGAGCCGGATGTCGCTTTCCCGGTGGATGCGCTCGGTGAGCAGCGCACCGTTGCGTGCCTCACGCACGGCACTGGTCGCGACGGCCCTGAGCCGGGTGATCCCCAGCGCATCCATGCGCTCGCGGAAGTGGACGAAAGCCCGGACGGCGGCATCCGTTGCCTCGGGCGCCAGCCGGCCCCGCAGGAAGACCTGGTGTCCGAGACGTACCGGCACGCGCTCGCTTTCGATCTCGGTCCAGCGACCCGGGGCGGTGAAGCGGGCGGCCAGGAACCGGATCGCGTTCGAACCGGTATCGATGGCCGCCAGTTCCAGGGGGAAGAGGTCGCTCACGGGGAACTCCGGGGCAGGCGGCGCAGCTGAAGGGAGAAATCGACGGTCACCCCTGCCAGGTCCCGGGCGCCGACCCCGACAAGGGCGGGGCTTCCGAGGGGGATGCGCCCCGAGATTCCCGCCCCGGGACGCAGCCGCCACGCTCCCGAGGGTTCCCATCGGAGCGACGGCTCCGCCAGGAAGAAGTTGCGCGTGTCGAGACTCGTGCCCACA
>JBJHBX010000311.1:0-4095 GCA_050485725.1 Gemmatimonadales bacterium
TTTCGGGCACCCCGCTCCGGCAGGTCCGGGTCGGGGGAGGCGGGCTCGGTGGCGAGGCCGGGGGTCGTGCCTGGATGCGGGTTCTCGAGGAGGCACTGCACCTCCCGATCGAGATCGACCCCGATCCGTGGGCGGGATGTCGCGGGGCTGTCCTCGCCCTCGGACACGCCGTCGAACCGGCCCGCAGGAACCCCGCAGCGGCCCCCGATTCCGAAACCTCCACGGACGGCGGCGGGTAGCGGCAGGGGTCCGACCCCGAAGTGCCACGCCCCGGAGAGACCCGCCGAGGCGGCTCACCGACCCGCGCACAGGAGGCGAAGCTGCAGGAGGCCCCCGAAGCACCCCGCAGGACCCGCCGGCCCAGCCTCCCCTGGGCTGCAGCCCTCGTGCTGTTCTGGTGGATCCTGGCGGGGCCGGGCGTCGAGGGCTGGTGGGCGGGGCTCCTGGCCGTCGGGGTCGGCGTCTTCCTCCACGGGGCGCTGGGGGGCGCCGACCCCACCCGGATCCGCCTCCAGGGGCTCCCGACCTTCGTTCCCTGGTTCCTGGCCCAGTCGGTCCGCGGGGGCGCCGACGTCGCCAGGCGGGCCCTCGCTCCGGGGCTTCCGCTGGAGCCCGGATTCCTCCGCTATGGCGCGCGCCTCCCGGAGGGCCCGGCCCGGGTCTTCTTCGTGAACTGCATCTCCCTCCTTCCCGGAACCTTCAGCGCCGACCTGGAGGGAGACGTGGTGCGGGTGCACCTCCTCGCCGAACCCGAACTGGGCCCGGCGCGCCTGGCGGCCCTCGAGAGGCGGGTCGCCCGCCTCTTCGGCGTCCCGCTCGGCGCGGGCCCCGGCCCACGTGACCCGGAGGCGCCATGACCGCCTTCCTGGTCCTCGTCGCGGCCTTCCTCGTGGTGAACGTGGGCGCGGGCCTCGTGCGGGTCGCGCTGGGGCCCTCTCCGGCCGACCGGATGCTTGCGGCCCAGCTCTTCGGCACCACCGGGGTCGCGGTCCTCCTCCTGCTGGCCGAGGCGACGGACACCCCGGGCCTCCGCGTGGTCGCCCTGGTCTTCGCGCTCCTCGCCGTCGTGGTGTCGGTGGCCTTCGTGAAGCGGGGCTGGATCCGGGTCGACGAGGAAGGCCCTTGAGCGGGGCGCTTCTTCCGGACCTTGCCACCGGCGGACTCGTGCTGGCCGGGGCTTTCTTCTTCCTTGCGGGAACCGTGGGGCTCCTCCGCTTTCCCGACGTCTACTGCCGCCTTCACGCCCTGACCAAGGCGGACAACCTGGGACTCGGTCTCGTGGGCGCCGGCCTCGCCCTTCGCGCCGGCGACTGGGGGGCGCGGCTCCAGATCGGCGTCACCTGGCTCCTGGCCCTCGCCGCGGCCGCAACCGTCTGCCACCTCCTTGCGCGCACCTCCCTCCGCGAGGGGGTACCCGCCGCCGAGGGAACCTCCGAGCTCGGCGATTCCGGGGGGGCGGCCTGATGGACGCCTTCGCCGCCTGGGTCCTCGACATGGCCCTCGTCCTGCTGCTGGTGGGGCTCGCGCTCCGGCTCCTCCACACCCGCGATCTCTTCGAGGCGGTGGTCCTCTTCGTGGCCTACGGGCTGACGCTGGCGCTGGCCTGGATGAGGGTCGGCGCACCCGACCTGGCGCTGGCCGAGGCGGCGCTTGGGGCCGGCGTCACCGGCGCCCTCTTCCTGAACGCCTGGCGGCGGATGGCCCGCAGGATGGGGGGGGATGCGATGGTGCGGACGGCGGACCCCGAACCCGGATCTCCGGAGGGGGGTGGACCGTGAGCATCGGCGGGAAGGAGCTCCAGCGCCGCCCCCTCCTGAACGATGACGGCACCGCCGACCCGCGGGGCCGGGTCCGACTCCTGATGGCGGCAGGGGCCCTCGGATCGGCCGGGGTCCTCGGGGCCCTCCTGCTGGGCGCATCCAGTCGCGACCCTTTCCTGCCGCAGCGGGTGGCCGAGACGCTCGGCGAGTCGGGGGTCTCGAACCCGGTCACCGCGGTGCTCCTGAACTTCCGGAGCTACGACACCCTCCTCGAGATCGGGGTGCTCGTCGTGGCCATGGTCGCGGTCTGGTCCATGGACCGTCACCAGCGGACGCTGACCCGCGAGGAGGGTCGCCTGGCGGACCCGGTCCTGGGCGCCCTGGCCCGGATCGTGGTCCCCATGGCGGTGGTCACCGCGGTGTACCTGACCTGGGCCGGCACGAGCCGGACCGGGGGCGCCTTCCAGGCCGGGGCTCTCCTGGCGGGTGTAGGGGTCCTCATGGCTGCCTCGGGCTTCATGCGTCCCCCCACCGCCGCGTGGGGTCCGGTGCGACTCGGGGCCGCCCTCGGGGTCTACGTCTTCGTCGGGGCGGGGCTGGGCGTGGTTCCCTGGACCGGTGTGTTTCTGGCCTGGCCGGAGGGGTGGGCCTATCCGCTGATTCTCGGCATCGAGGCGGTGCTGACCCTCTCGATCGCGGTGGTCCTGGTGGAACTCTTCGTCGACGTGCCCTCGGTGCCGGACCCCGACCCCCGGCTCGAGGGCGTCGACCCCACCGGCGACCCCCTGGGGCGCCTCTTCGACCCGGAGCCCGTGGCAGGCATTGACCAGGCGGAAGGGGCGACCGGGGGCGACGGGAACTCACCGGCCCGGCCGCGGGAGGGACCCGGGTGACCCCCCTCGACCTCTACGCCCTGGCGGGCGTCGTCCTCTTCGTGGCGGGGCTGCACGCGGTCTTCGCCCGGGCCCACCTGGTCTGGAAGGTCCTCGGGGTGAACGTTGCCGGAAGCGGCATCTTCCTGGTGCTGCTTGCCGCCGCGCCGCGGCTGGAGCCGGGGGTGGCGGATCCGGTGCCGCAGGCCATGGTGCTCACCGGGATCGTCGTGGCGGTGGCGGCCACCGCCGTCGCCCTCGGGATGGCACTCCGGGTGGCAGCCCGGACCGGGGTCCCCTGGCTTCCCGAGGCGGACCCCGACGACCCCCGCGGCGGGGGGCCCTCGCCCCCGCGTTCCGACCCCGGGGGGGACGGGTGACGCCCCTCCTGGTCCTGTTTGCGGCCACCGGCGACGCCGTGGCCCCGGGGATCGATCCGGTCCACTGGACCACGCTGGCGGTCATGGGCCCCCTCGTGGCCGGGCTCGTGGCGCTCCGGGGCACGACCGGGTCGATCCGCCTGGGGCTCGCACTGGGGTCGCTGGCCTCCCTTGCCGCCGCCGCCGGGCTCTGGCTCGCGCTGGCCGCGGCGACGGGCCTCGAGGCAGGAGACGCGGCCGTGGCAGTGCGGAATCCCCTGGCCGGATGGGGCGCACCCCTCGGCATCGAGCTCAGGGCCGACGGTCTGGCCGTGGTGATGCTCGCGGTGACCGCCGTGGTCGGGGCCGCGGTGGTCATCTACGCCTCCGCCTACTTCGGCGACATCTCCTACCTCGCGGTGCGTGATTCTCCGGCGGGCCGGGGCGCCCGCTACTTCGCGCCCCTCTGGCTTCTCCTCTGGGCCGCGCTCAACGGCATCTACCTGTCCGACGACCTCTTCAACCTCTACGTGCTCCTCGAGATCGTCGGCCTGGGCGCCGCCCCGCTGGTCACGCTGGCGGTCACCTCGAAGGCCACGGTGGCGGGGATGCGCTACCTCCTCGTCTCCCTCTGCGGCTCCCTCCTCTTCCTGATGGGGGTGGCGCTCCTCTACGTGGAGGTCGGCACCCTGTCGCTCGCGGGGCTCGCCGAGGTGGCCCCCACGGGACCGCTCCCGGCGGTGGCCCTCTCGCTGATGACGCTGGGCCTGGCGGCCAAGACCGCGCTCTTCCCGCTTCACGGATGGCTCCCCCCTGCCCACGCCGCGGCCCCCGCCCCCGGAAGCGCCGTGCTCTCGGCCCTCGTCGTGAAGGGCTCCTTCTACATCGTGCTCCGCCTCTGGGTGGATGTCTACGGGATCGAGGTCTTTGGCGGAACCGGCCTCACCCCGACCCTTGTCCTGGGGCTGATGGGGGCGGGCGCCATCCTGTGGGGGTCGGCGCTGGCGCTCCGGCAGCAGTCGCTGAAGCGGCTCATTGCCTACAGCACCGCCGCGCAGCTCGGCTACCTCTTCGTGATGTTCCCCCTCCTCGCATCCCCGGGAG
>JBJHBX010000312.1:0-4090 GCA_050485725.1 Gemmatimonadales bacterium
GGCCGTCGACGACCTCCCCCTCGAGACCCGCTGGGAGGAGGTGTTCGAGGCCGCACTGGCGGTGACGCTCCCGGAGCCGAGGGTGAACGAGCACAGGGTCACCCCGAGGACGGTCTCGATGGATGCGAAGGTGGCGCTGATCCTGGACCGGCTGTCGCGGGCCACCGGGATCCCCTTCCGCGAGCTGATCGCCCCGGGCGAGGACCGGATGCACGGGGTCATGGCCTTCCTGGCCGGGCTCGAGCTGACCCGGAGGCGGACGATCCGGCTGCGCCAGACGGCGCCCTTCGAGGAGCTCTGGCTCTACCTGCGCGAGGACCCGGAACCCGGAGAGATGGAATGAGGGTGGAGCAGATCGTCGAGGCCGTGCTCTTCGCGAGCGACGCGCCACTGCGTGCCGAGGAGATCGCGCGCGCCGACGAGGCACTGGACGAGGACCAGGTCGAGCTCGCGATCCAGGCGCTGCGGCGGCTCTACCTCGAGTCGGAGCGGGCCTTCGACCTCGTGGAGGTGGCCGGGGGCTATCAACTCCTGACCCGACCCGAATACGGGAGCTACCTTGAGCGATTCGACACGGTACCGCGGCCCTCGCGGCTTTCGGGGCCGGCGCTCGAGACCCTGGCGATCATCGCCTACCGGCAGCCGATCGGCCGCCTCGAGATCGAGTACGTGCGGGGTGTCGGGTCGTCCGCCGTGATCCGGACCCTCCAGGAGCGCGGCCTCGTGGACGTGGTGGGGCGAGGGGAGGGGATCGGGCGACCGCTCCTGTACGGGACCACCGACCGCTTCCTCGAACACTTCGGCTTCAACTCGGCCGAGGACCTTCCCCGTCCGGAGGAGCTGCCGGTGGTACTCCGGGATCGGTCCATGGCCATCGTACCCGAGGAAACGCCCGTCGACCCCGACCAGGAGGAGCTTCCGCTCGGAGAGGAGCTTCAGCCTGGCGGGGAGCATTCCGCGGAGGCGGAGCTTTCTGGCGGGGAGCATTCGCCGGAGGGGGGGCGTTCCCCCGGAGAGGAGGCGGCGGAATGACCGAGGGGATGCGGCTCCAGAAGTTCCTCTCGCGTGCCGGCGTGGCATCGCGGCGCGAGGCGGAACGCATGATCGTGGCGGGCCGGGTGCGGGTGAACGGGGCGCCGGCGAC
This sequence comes from Gemmatimonadales bacterium, assembly GCA_050485725.1. Lineage (GTDB taxonomy): Bacteria > Gemmatimonadota > Gemmatimonadetes > Longimicrobiales > Gaopeijiaceae > SKNW01. Next base: position 1,145 of record JBJHBX010000312.1, read on the forward strand.
GGAGCTCGGCACCCGCGTCGATCCCGACCGGGACCGGGTGGAGCTCGACGGCCGCCCGGTGGGGATCGCGGAGCAGCGCTGGATCATGCTCAACAAGCCCAGGGGGGTGCTGACCACCCGGCGGGATCCCGGGGGGCGCCCGACGGTATACGGGCTCCTGCCGCCGGACGCAAAGGGGCTCCGTTACCTGGGGCGGCTGGACCGTGACACCGAGGGGCTCCTGGTCTTCACGAACGCGGGCGATGTTCTCCACGCCCTGACGCATCCCTCGAGCGGGGTCCCGAGGCGCTACCTGGCGCGGGTTTCCGGGGTCCCTGACCGCGGCGCGCTGGAACGTCTCGAGGCCGGGGTCGAGCTCGAGGACGGGCCCGCGCGGTTCGAGGACGTTGCGCTGATCCGCGAGACGGGCGGCGGGGGCGCGCTCCTTCGGCTTTCGCTCCGGGAGGGGCGGAAGCGCGAGGTGCGAAGGGCCCTGGAGGCGGTGGGGCACCCCGTGCGCAGGCTTCGGCGCATCGCCTTCGGTCCGCTAAGGCTCGGAGACCTCGAGCCCGGGCGCTGGCGCGAACTCGCCCCGGAGGAGGTGGGTCTCCTGAAGAAGGCGGCCTCAGGCCGTGCATCACCCCGAGACCGTGGACGCGGGAGGCGCAGATGAACGAGGAGGCGCAGGACACCGCGATACCGGAGGGCGACGCCCTGACGGTGATCGATCACCCGCTGATCCAGCACAAGCTGACCTACCTGAGGTCCCGGTCCACCCCGAAGAAGGACTTCCGGGAGCTGGTCGACGAGATCGCCACCCTGATGGCGTACGAGGTCACCCGGGAGCTCCCCCTCGAGGAGGTGGAGCTCCAGACCCCCCTCGAGCGCTGCAGGGGGATGCGGATCCGCGGGAAGAAGCTCGTGGTGGTGCCGATCCTCCGGGCCGGCCTCGGCATGGTCGACGGGATCCTGCGGCTCGTTCCCGGGGCGCGGGTCGGACACGTGGGGCTCTATCGGGACGAGGCCACACTCGAACCCGTCACCTATTATCTTAAGATCCCCGGGGGTGCTGCGAACCGCGAGTTCATCGTGGTCGATCCCATGCTCGCCACCGGGGGGTCGGCGGTAGCCGCGGTGTCCCTTCTCAAGGAGCGCGGCGCCACCTCGATCCGGTTCATGTGCCTGGTGGCCGCGCCGGAGGGCGTGCACGCGCTACGCGCCGCGCATCCGGACGTGCCCATCTTCGCAGCCGCACTGGACCGTGAGCTCGACGAGCGGGGATACATCCGTCCGGGGCTGGGTGACGCCGGGGACCGGCTGTTCGGGACCCGTTGATCTTCCGCTGCGCCCGGATCCACACGACGAAGGAGTTCCATGCTGAATCACGACGAACTGGTCGATCTCTACCGCAGGTACCGTGAACGGAAGGTTCTCAGCGTCTACCTCGACGGAAGGGCCACCGACTTCGCCGAGAGGAACGTCTGGCGGCGAAACCTGGAACACGCGCTGGACGAGGCCGCCCGCGGGATCGGTGAGGACGAGGCCGAACTCGCCGCCTTCCGGAAGGCCCGTGCCGCGGTCGAGACCGCACTCCGGGAGTACCCCAACTTCCTCCCGGACCGCGGGTGGGTCGGCTTCGCCGGCGCCGAGGGGATGCTGCATGCGGGACCGGTCCGGGTTCCGATGCCGGACCTGGTCCGGTGGGAGAACGGGATCCGCGTCGCACCCTATGTGCGGGCGCTCAAGCAGGAGCGTCTCGTGCTGAACGTGCTCGTGGACTCGCGGCGTGCCCGCATCTTCGAGTACCGGGCCGGTGAGCTGACCGAGCCCGAGAACCTGAACACCGACACCTTCCTCGGCGACCTGACCGACATCAACCAGTCGAAGCGCCCCACTGCGCACTCCGGGGTGCGGGGGAAGACCGCTACCGACGCCGCGCAGAAGACCCTGGGCGTGGTCTCGGATCGGATGCTCAAGAAACTCGCGGAGCGAGTGGGGGAGCGGATCGGAAACGACGGACATCTCGTGCTGGGCGGTCCCCCGGAGGCGGTGGCTGCGGCGCGGGATCATCTTCCGGCTCCGATCCTCGCCCGCACGATCGAGTGGCCTTCGCTGCGCGTCGAGATGAAGGAGGCGGAGGTGCGCGATGCCCTCGAGGCGGCGGCCTCGCGTCTGAACCAGGCGCGGCAGGAGGAGGAACTCTCGGCGGTCATCGACCTGGCCCGGAGCGGGGGCAAGGGTGCGCTGGGTGCGGACCCGGTCCTGACGGCGCTCCAGCAGTCACGGGTGGACACCCTCTTCCTCTCGCGCGGCTTCATCCGGGCGAACCCCGAGTACGCCGATCACCTGGTCGGAGCGGCCTTCGAGCAGCATGCCGAGGTCGAGGAGCTCTCCTTCGAGGGCGCCGAGCGACTCGACATGGAAGGGGAGGGCGTGGCCGCCCGGCTTCGCTATACCCTCTGATCCGGGAGGCCGGAGGGGCCGCTCGGCGGATGGTTGCGCGTCACGAGATCCGGCGCTCCGGGGGGAATCCCCGGGGCGCCGGGTTCAGTTCGGGGCCCCGGCTCGCTCCAGCGCGCGGGTCACGAGCCCCTTCGCCTCGGACATGAGCCTTTCGACGTGTTCGCGTCCGCGGAAGCTCTCCGCGTAGATCTTGTAGATGTCCTCGGTGCCCGACGGCCTGGCGGCGAACCATCCATCGGTGGTCACGACCTTCAGGCCGCCCAGGGGAGCGTCGTTCCCCGGGGCGCGGGTCAGCCGTGCCTCGACCCGCCCCCCGGCAAGCTCGTCCGCGTCCACCATTTCCGGGGTGAGCCGCGCGAGGACCGCCTTCTGGGCAGGGGTGGCCGGGGCTTCAGCGCGCGCGTACACCAGGACCCCGTGCCGGGCCTCCAGCCCGGCGTGGAGGGCGGCGGGGTCACGCCCGGTGACCGCGGTCATTTCGGCGGCCAGGAGTGCGAGCAGGAT
>JBJHBX010000313.1:0-4087 GCA_050485725.1 Gemmatimonadales bacterium
CTCGGGCGAGGGGAGGGACTTCTGCGCCGGGGCGGACCTCGCCGAGCTCGAGCGGGTGGCCGACATGGGTCCCGAAGCGTCGCTCGCAGATGCGAACCGCATGGGCGAACTCTTCCGGTCCATGCGGAGGCACCCACGCCCCATCGTGGCGGCGGTCCGGGGACGGGCCCTCGCCGGGGGCGCGGGGCTCGCCGCCGCCTGCGACCTGGTGGTGGCCGAGGAGGGGGCGGAGTTCGGGTTCCCCGAGGTGCACCTGGGCTTTGTTCCCGCCATGGTCATGACCATGCTGCGCCGCAAGCTCACCGAGGGACGCGCCTTCGAGCTCGCGGTGCGGGGGGAGCGCATTTCCGCAGCCGAGGCGGAGCGAGCGGGGCTCGTGAACCGGGTCTTCCCTTCGGACGGGTTCGATGGGATGGCCCGGGAATGGGCGGCGGGGCTGGCCCGACGCCCCGCGTCGGCGGTCGAGTTGACCAAGCGCCTTCTCTATGGAATCGACGGCATGTCCTTCGACGAAGCGATCGCGCGGGGTGCGGAGGTGAACGTGCTGGCGCGTCTGACCGAGGCGTGCCGGGAAGGGGTTCGCGCCTTCCTGGGGCGCGCCCGCGAAGGTGGGAACCGAGGGGACGCGGGGTGATGGTCTTCCTCGACAGGAACCGCGATGGCGGCGACGACCCCTGGCTCCTGGCGAAGGTGCGTCTGTTCGCCGTGGGGGCGGCGCTGGCGCTGGGGGGGATCCTCCTCGACCAGGCATGGCTCGTCTGGGCCGCCATCGGCGCACTCGTGGGCGGGGTGCTCCTCCGGTTCGTTCCCGCCCGCGGAACCGGAGATGACGTCGCCACCGACCCGGACGGCGACGACCCCGGGAGCTGACCGGGAGCCCAGGGTCGATCGGGGCAGATGGTCCGGAGTGCGGCGGAGGGGAGGGACTTCCTGTCCCCCGCCGCTGTCGGAGCTTCCCGGCGTCGCGGCGTTTTCGAGGTGGCACGAGGCTGGCACCGGGCAGGGGGCAGGCACAGCCTTCCGAACCGCATGACCGGAGGTCCCGATGTTCCGACGCGTTCTGCTTCCCCTCGACGGGTCGGACCGGGCCGAGTCCACCCTTCCGGCCGTGGCTCCGCTGGCGCGGGCCTTCGGGGCCACCGTCGACCTCCTCCACGTGGTGCCCGATCGAACTTCCATGGTCCGCCCCGGGCCGAAGGACCCGCTGGAGTGGAGGATGGGGCGGAAGCGTGCCCAGGACTACCTGGAGATCCCGGCGGCCCGGCTGAGAGAGGCGGGCCTCAACGTCGAGACCCACCTGGGGGAGGGGGGACCGGCGGAGGTCATCATCGACCTGCTGCTCGAGGGCCGCCACGACCTGGTGGCCCTCTCGACCCGGGGAATGGGTTCCCGCGATCTGCTCCACCTGGGCTGCACCTCGGGGGCCGTGGTGCTCCACGCCCCCACCTCCATCCTACTGGTTCCCGGGGAGCGGGGTCGAGGGGGCGCCGACGCGGTGGCCGGAGCGGCGTACCGGCGCCTCGCGGTTCCCGTCGACGGAACCCCTCGTTCCGAGTGGGCCCTCGGACTGGGTGCCCTCCTCGCCGGTAGGGAACGGGCTTCCCTCGTGCTCTTGCATGCACTCTGCCGTCCCGAGACCTTTGGGACGGTCGAAGAGGAACGGGCCGCCCTGTCCCTGCTCGAAACGAGCCGGTCCGCGGCGGCCGACTACCTCGCGGGGGCCGCAGGGCGGCATCGGGCGGCCGGCGTCGAGGTGGGTACGGTCCTCCTGGAGCCGGACGGCGACCTTCCGAGCCGGGTTCTCGACAGCCTGGGGACCGAAGGGGCGGACCTCGTGATCCTGAGTGCTCACGGGGGGGAGGCCGGCTCGGGCTGGCGGCTCGCAGCCCTGCCGCTCCGGTTCCTCCTCGCGGCCAGGGTTCCCACGCTGGTCCTGCAGGACATTCCTTCCCGGAGAAACGCTGTCTTCGTTGATGCGCCCGACGCCGGTCCGTAAGTCCAGGGACGCGGGAGCCGCCCTCGCGGCCCGGCATGGCCCGATCGAGACGCGCAGGACGGGCGCACGCGCCCTCCAGCAGCGATGTGATCGCGCACGTACCCGGCTGCGGGCCTACGCCCGCCATGTCCTTGCCTCACGCGATGCCGGGCTGTCGCCGAGGGCCGAGGCGTGGCTACTCGAGAACGACTTTGTCCTCGATGAAGCGGCGGAGGCGCTCCGCGACGCCCTCCCGGCCAGCTTCGCCCGCCACCTTCCCCGGTTCTCCGGAGAGGGGCGCGTCGGGCAGACGCGCGTCGAGGCCGTCGTCGAGGGATGGTTCAGGGAGGAGGCGCACGCGATCCTCGACCTGGACCTCCTGCACGCCTTCGTCGACGGCTATCAGTCCGTCCACCGGCTGACGCTCGCCGAGCTCTGGGCGCTCCCTTCGCTGCTCCGGCTGCACCTTCTCGAAGGGCTCCTGGGCGAGATGGCGGCTTCCAGGGAGGGAGGGGACCCCGGTCCGGCGATCCGTTCGCTCCGGGTCCTCGCGGGTTCGGACTGGCGACGCTCGGTCGAGCGCCTGAGCCGCGTGGAGGAACTCCTGCGCAGGGACCCGGCGAAGGCCTATGCACGCATGGATTTCCGGTCGCGGGATCGCTACCGGAAGGTCGTCGTTCGCACCGCCCGGGGCGGGGGGCTCCCGGAGTTCGTCGTGGCCGAGGCGGTTCTCGCCCTGGCGGACCGGGAGCCCCGCGGCTCGCGGAAGGCGCACGTCGGGTACTTCCTGATCGACGAGGGGCTGTCGGAGCTGCACCGGAAGCTGGGGATCTCGAGCCGGTTCCCGGACACCCCGTCCGCGCGCCGACGGAGGAACGCGGTCCTGTACTTCTCGGGGATCGGTCTCGTCGCCGCCGGGATCATCGCGACCTTCGCGTCGGTGTTGTCGGCGGTGCCTCCGGGCGGAGCGATGGGAATGATCGTGCTCGTCCTGCTGGGGGTCGGGGCGGTGCCGGCCGTGACGGTGGGGGTGTCGCTCGTGAACTGGGTGGCCGGGCGCCTCGTGCCGGCGCGACCGCCCCCGCGCATGGACTACCGGCAGGGGATCCCGGGAGAGGCCCGCACCGTGGTGGCCGTGCCCGTGCTCCTGGCATCCGCGGAGGAGATCCACGAGGTCACCCGTCGACTCGAGGCAAGCTTCGAGGCCAGCCATGACGGCCGGCTCTCCTTCGCCCTCCTCTCCGATGGACCGGACGCCGACCGGGAGCGCATGCCCGGCGATGAAGAGCTCCTGCTGGCCGCGTCGGAGGCCGTTTCGGAGCTGAACCGCAGGCACGGCCGGGACGGTCGCCGCCCCTTCCTTCTCCTCCACCGCGGCCGGCGGTGGAACGCCGCGGAGGGGCGATGGATGGGGTGGGAACGCAAGCGGGGCAAGCTCTCGCAGTTGAACCACCTGCTGCTCGGCCAGCCGTCGGAGCTCTGGGTCGTGGAGGGGGACCGCGCGCGCCTCGAGGGGACACGCTACGTGCTGACCCTGGACGCTGACACGGTTCTCCCGCAGGGGGCGGCGGCCCGCCTGGTCGGCACGCTGGATCACCCGCTGAACCGTCCGGTCTCGCGGCCCGACGGCCGCGTGGAGCACGGTTACTCGGTCCTCCAGCCCCGCATCGAGCTCCTCCCGGACGCGGACGGGGGGACGCCCTTCGCGCGCGTGTTCGGGGGTGCCCACGGCCTGGACCTCTACGCCCACGCCGCCTTCGACGTGTACCAGGACCTCTTCGGGGAGGCGATCTTCGCGGGGAAGGGGATCTACGACGTGGCCGCCTTCGAGGGGAGCCTGGCGGGGCGCACGCCCGAGAACCACCTTCTGAGCCACGACCTGTTCGAGGGCGAACACGGGCGTGCCGGCCTCGTCTCGGACCTGATCCTCCTCGAGGATGCCCCGCATCACCCGGTTCTCTGGGCACGGCGTGAACACCGCTGGATCCGCGGCGACTGGCAGCTCCTGCCCTGGCTCCTTCCGAGGGTGCCGCTCGAGGGCGGAGAACGGGGCCCGAACCCCCTTTCCGCGCTTTCCCGCTGGAAGATCCTCGACAACCTGCGGAGGTCGCT